>QGUX01000065.1 GCA_003242275.1 Pseudomonadota bacterium
CCAGCCCTGGGGCGCCAGCTACATCTCGGTGCGCGTTCCCTACGGCTTCTTCGTGACCTCGCTGCCCGGTGCCTACACCAGCATCTGGATCGACGGCACGCGCTACTACTACTCGGACTACCACTATTACGTGTACGAGCCGGCGCGGCGCGGCTACGTGGTGGTGCCCTCGCCCTATGGCGAGGAGGATGACGAGCGCCTCGGCCAGGACCTGTACATCTATCCCGCCGAGGGCCAGAGCGAGGCGCAGCAGGCCCAGGACCGCTACGAGTGCCATCGCTGGGCGGTGGACCAGACCGGCTACGATCCGCTCGACGATGAATATGACGCGGACCTGCGCGAGGACTACCTGCGGGCGATGACCGCCTGCCTGACCGGCCGCGGTTACACGGTGCGCTGAAGCCGGAAGATCAGCGGATCGACGGCTGGCTGGTCAGTTCGAGGTAGCGGGCGATGTCGGCCTCGTACCTGGCGCGGGTTTCCTCGCGCTGCTGCTCGTGCCGGGAGAGGGTTTCCTGCAGCGACCGCCGCTCGCCCAGCGCCTGCACCACTTCGCCCACCAGTGCATCGGGCAGGCGCCGCGCGTTGGGAGTGGTGGAGTAGGGGCGGAAATTGGACATGCGGCGCTCCAGCGCCTTGAGCTTCTCGTCGCTGGCGGCCAGCGAGCTCTTCGCCAGCTCGATCTGCGCGTCGATGAGTCCGAGCTGGTCATCGCGCAGGCGCTCGATGTCGGACACACGCGTGTAAGTGGTGAGCAGGAAGGAATCCTGCGCGCGCCGCCGCGCCTCCTCCTCGCGCTGCTTCTGCGCCGCGGCCGCCTCCTCGGGCGTCAGCTGGCGCGGGATCTGCCCCACCGGCACGCCCTGGGAGTTCAGCAGTGTGCGATCGGTCTTCACCGCTTCCGGCGGCGGCGCATGGCCGTAATGGACCACGCCCTTCTCGTCCACCCAGCGCTGGATCGTGCGGTCGGCCGCCGTGGCCGGCGCGCAGGCCAGGGCGCTGGCTGCCAGGGCAAGCAGGGGACGGTATCTCATGCCGCGATCCTCCCTCTTGCGGCCATTGATTGCAAAGACCCGACGTTGCCGGGGCGTGCGCTCCGTCACACCTCAGGCGCAGCCGTAGCGCGCGCGATAGGCCTCCATGGCCGAAAGCGCGCCCTGGGGCATCAGTTCGCTGCCCGAGCGCAGCATCTCGATCAGGTCCGACAGGGTCAGGATGCTGAACGCCGGGATGCCGTAGAGGCGGCGCACTTCCTGCACCGCGGACTCGGGCAGGTCGTTGCCGGCCGCGTCGCGGCCGCGCTCCTGGCGGTCCAGCGCCAGCGCCACGCCGGCGGGCTCGGCGCCGGCGGCGCGGATGATCTGGATGGATTCGCGGATGGCGGTGCCGGCGGTGATCACGTCGTCGATGATGAGCACGCGGCCGGAGAGCCTGCGGCCCACGATGCTGCCGCCCTCGCCATGGTCCTTGGCCTCCTTGCGGTTGAAGGCCCAGGGGTAGTTCAGGCCATGCTCCGAATGCAGCGCCGCGGCGGCCACGGCCACCAGCGGAATGCCCTTGTAGGCCGGCCCGAACAGCATGTCGAACGGGACCCCCGATCCCGCGATGGCGGCGGCGTAGCAGCGGCCCAGCACGGCCAGCGAGGCGCCGTCGTCGAAGGCGCCGGCATTGAAGAAGTAGGGGCTGATGCGCCCTGACTTGAGGGTGAACTCGCCGAAGCGCAGGGCGTTGCGCGCGAGCGCGAGGCGGATGAACTCCTGCTGGTAGTCGTGCATGCAGACGATCCAAAGCCGTTATGATTCGGGCGGTGTGCATCATAACCTTCCCTTGAGGGGCCATGGCGGACGCACCGGAGAAACCCCGCCAGGACCGCTGGGAATTCATCCGCGCGCTGCGCGACCGTCGCGTGTTCTGCATGCTGCTGCTGGGCGCGGCGGCAGGCCTGCCCTTCTTCCTGATTTTCGACACCCTCTCGGCCTGGCTGCGCGAGGCCGGCCTGTCGCTGCAGACCATCACGGTGTTCGCACTGGCCACGCTGTCCTATGCGCTGAAGTTCGTCTGGGCGCCGGTGATCGACCGCGTGCGCCTGCCGCTGCTGCACGACCTCCTGGGCAAGCGCCGCTCGTGGATGGTGCTGATGCAGGTGCTGATCATGCTGGGCCTGTGGCTGATCGCCGGCTCCGATCCAGTCACGCAGCTCGGCCAGGTGGCGCTGCTGGCCGTGCTGGTGGGTTTCTGCGGCGCCACCCAGGACATCGCGATGGATGCCTGGCGCATCGAGGTGGTGCCCGAGTCGCAGTACGGCACCATGGCCGCGGCCTACCAGTGGGGCTACCGCATCGCGATGATCGTCGCCGGCGCGCTGCCGCTGTTCCTCGCAGATGCCTACGGCTGGAACTTCTCCTATGGCGTCATGGCTGCGTGCATGCTGGTGGCCGTGGCCGCTTCGCTGGCGGCGCCGCGCGAGCAGTCGGCGCGCCCGCCCGCCGTGGTGCTGCCGGAAGGCCTGCCACGGCGGCCGGTGCGCGAGGCGGTGGAATGGGCGCTGCGCCTGGTGGTGCTGGCCAGCGGCGCGCTGCTGGCCGGTTCAGGACTGGCGGCCGATGCCACCTTCATCGCCCGCGGCTGGCAGTGGCTGGGCGCGTCCGCGGAGCAGGTCGACGCGCTGCTGTCGCTGTGGTCGGCGCGCGAGACCGGCATCTTCATCCAGTTCCCTGCGGTGGTGGTGGGACTGGCGCTGATGGCGCTGGCCTGCATCCCGCTGCCCGGCGTGACGACGCGGCCGGGCGTGTACCTCAGCCGCGCCTATGCCGATCCGCTGGCGGATTTCTTCCGCCGCTTCGGCCGGCGCCATGGCCTCCTGATCCTGGCGCTGATCTGCATGTACCGGCTCAGCGACTTCGTGCTGAACCTGATGAATCCCTTCTACCAGGACCTGGGCTTCACGCTCACGCAGATCGCCGAGGTGCGCAAGATCTTCGGCGTGGTGGCCTCGGTGCTGGGCATCGGCGCCGGCGCCTGGTGCGTGGTGCGCTACGGCATCCTGCGCATGATGCTGCTGGGCGTGTTCGCCAGCCCGCTGTCGAACGTGGTGTTCATCTGGCTGGCCATGCACGGGCCGCACGTGCCGTCGCTGTACCTGGCCATCGGCGTGGACAACTTCTTCACCGGCTTCGCCGGCACCGCGCTGATCGTCTACATGTCGAGCCTCACCTCGCAGGGATTCACCGCCATGCAGTACGCGCTGTTCAGCTCGCTGTACGCGATCATCGGCAAGATCATCGCCTCGCAGTCCGGGCGCGTGGTGGAAGGTGCCGCGCGCATCGCCGAGGAGGGCGGGTTCACCGCGGCGTTCCGGCCGCTGTTTTCCGGCCTGCCCGCGGGATCGCTGGCGCGAGGCGCCGAGATCGCCGGCGTGACGCCGGCGTCGCTGGGCGCGGGCTATGTGAGCTTCTTCCTGTATTCCATCCTGATCGGCGGCGTGGCGGTGGTGCTGGCGCTGGTGATCTACCGCCACTCGCGCGGCACCGCACGGGTGCAGGCATGAGCGGGGTGATCGCCGCCGGCACCTGCCTGGCGCGCCTGGGCGACATCGCCGATGGCGGCACGCGCGTGGTGGACCTCAACCCCGAGGAGTTCCCGCCGCTGACCGGGCTGCTGGTGCGCCAGGGGGAGCAGGTGCACGCCTTCCTGAACCGCTGTCCGCACGCGGGCCGCCCGCTGGGACTGGGCTCCTCCCGCCTGGTCACGCCCGATGGCGAACTGCTGCAGTGCCTGGCCCATGGCGCGCTGTTCGAGAAGTACACTGGCCTGTGCGTGGCGGGACCCTGCGTGGATGATTCGCTGCGCCGCCTGCCCGTGGCCGTGGTGTGCGGGGAGGTGCGCCTGGCCGAAGACCTGGACACGCGCGAGCTCTCGCGCGGGCCGTGGTGACCGGGAGGTCCGATGCGACGGATTGCTTCACGCCTGGTGCTTTCCGTGCTCGCCGCGCTCTCGCTGGCCTCGTGTGGCGGCGGCGGGGACGATGACGGGGAACCGCCGCCGCCGCCGGGCGGCGGTTCCGGAACCACCATCAGCGGCACGGTACGCTTCGCGCGCGTGCCCTTCCACCCGGTGCCCGGCCAGGGCCTCGACTACGCCAATCCCGTGATGCAGCCGGCACGCGGCGTGGCCGTGCGCGCGCTGCACGCCGGCACGCAGGCCGTGCTGGCCAGTGGCACCACCAGCGCGGCCGGCACCTACAGCCTCGAGGTGCCCGCGAATACCGACGTCACCCTCCAGGTGATCGCGCGCATGCAGAATGGATCCGCGCAGTCGCTGCCGCGCTGGGACGTGCGCGTGCAGAGACGTGCGCGTGCAGAACGGCGTGGCGGCGCCGAACCCGTTCTCCTTCACCAGCGCCGCATTCAACAGCGACACGGGCGGAATGGACGTGGACATTCCCTCCGGCCTTTCGGCCACCGGCAGCGCGACCGGTACGCGCGCATCCGGCCCCTTCGCCATCCTCGATACGCTCTACACCGTGATCCAGTCCGTGCTCACGCTCGAACCGCAGGTCAACCTGCCGGCGCTGCTGGTGGACTGGGGCAGCCAGGACGGCGGCACCTTCTTCGCCGACGATGGCTCGCGGCAGTGGATCGCGCTGAACTGGAACCTGGCGGAGGACACCGAGGAGTTCGACCAGCACGTGATCGCGCACGAGTTCGGCCACTTCCTGGAGCACAACTTCTCGCGCTCGGACAGCGGCGGAGGTTCGCACGGCCTGGGCGACCGGCTCGATCCGCGCCTGGCGTTCAGCGAGGGCTTCGGCTACGCCTTCGCCGCCTTCGCGCTGGGTGATCCGCTGGTCCGCGACAGCTTCGTGTTCAACGGCCAGCAGGTCGACATGGTGCTGCCGGTGGAACAGAACCCGGCCGGCGCCAATGCATGCTGGTGCAGCGAGACCTCGGTGTGGTCGCTGATCTGGGACCTCTACGACAGCAGCAACGATGGCGCGGATGCGGTGTCGGTGGGTTTCCAGCCGATCTGGGAGGCGATGAAGGGCGCGCATCGCGACACGCCCTCGATCACCAGCATCTTCTCCTTCATCGAGGCGGTGAAGGCGCTGCGTCCGCAGGACGCCGCGGCCATCGACGCGCTGGTGGCGGCGCAGAACATCGATGCCGCCACAATCGATGCCTTCGCCACCGGCGAGACGCACTCGCCCTATCCGGAGGTGATGCCACTGTTCACCGACATCGGCCTGGGCACTCCGGTGGTGCTTCGCACCATCGACGACGCGGGCCGGCACAACAAGCTGGGCAACCACCGCTTCCTGCGCTTCGTGGCGCCGGCCACCGGCACCGTCACCGTCACGCTGACCACCTCGAACCCGAACCTGAACCCCGACCCGGATTTCATCGTCTATCGGGACGGCGTGCCGGTGGCCGCAGGAGAGGGCCCGCCCGCCCTGCAGGAAGTGGAGACGTTCAGTGTCAGCGCGGGACGGACCTACGTGATCGACGCGTATGATTGCGCCAACGGCTGCTATCCCCTGCAGGGCGTGCCGGGCGACTACGATCTGACGGTGACCATCAACTGAGGGTCGATCGATGCGCACACGAACTCTCGTCATCGCAGCGGTTGCCGTGTCAGTGCTCGGCGCATGCCGGCCCAGGCCCCCGCAGGCGCCACCGGCGCCCGAGCCGCCCCCGCCGGCGATCGCGCCTGAAGCATCCGGGCCGCAGGCGCTGCGCCCGGCCGAAACGGATCCGGGGATGATCGCCGCGACGGCGGGCGCATCGGCGGGTGCCGCGGTTTCGCCCGCGACGGTGCTGGCGAAGAAGCAGCCGCCACCGCTCCAGTCCATGCAGCGCGCCCGCGCCGGCTCCAAGCTGGGCGTTGCCGTCGACCTGCTCTACCAGTTCGACGGCGAGATCGAGGCGGAACGCCCGGTCACGCTGCACCTCGCCGCCGTGCCACGCGTGGAGGGCAGCAACCTCACGGTGAGCGTGCAGCCGGCCGAGGGCATCGACGCGATGGCCGCGCCCCTCACCGCGCAGAAGGCCTCGGTCTCGCAGGCCTACCGCCAGCAGCTCTCGCTGACGCGCCATGCCGGCGCGCCGGAGGAACTGCGCGTGCTGGTGACCATGGACGTGCCCGAAGGATCCGCCTTCGGCTACTACAGCGTGCCCCTGACGGGAAGCGACGCGACGCGCTGAGCGCGCGTACTCCGGAAGGCTTCCTACTCGAACAGGTCGAGGTCCGGCAGCGCATCGGCGCGCAGCCCGCGCGCCTCCTCGAACGTGCGCTGCGGATCGACGCCGAGATAGTCGTCCTCGTCCTCGCGGTCGATCACGCTGGCCGGATCATCAGGCGCGTCGGCCTGCCACAGCGAGCCGGCGCGGCAGCGCGTGGCCCAGTCATCCAGGTCGATTTCCTCGAGGCTGCCATCGGCGTGCTGCACTTCGACGACGCCTTCGGTTTCGTCGACCGCGATCACTTCGAAAACCTGTCCGTGGCTGCGATACCAGTCGCCCACGATGGGATCGATGCACTGCATGTTCCGCATGGTCACTCCAGCGTTCGTGCCTGCCTCGGATTCGCTGTTATCCTGCGCCTCGCGAACCACTGCGACAAGCGGCGTTTTTTGCGCAAAGCACCATGATCGACCAGTTGCTGAAGTTCTTCGTCACCTTCCTGGTCGTGGTGGAACCGGTGGGCGTGATTCCGGTCTTCGTTGCCCTGACAGAAGGTGTCAGCGAAGGCGAGCGGCGGCGCATGGCGCGCAAGGGCGTCGCCATCGCCGGCGGCATCTTCCTGCTGTTCGCGCTGGGCGGCGGGCAGTTCCTGCGCCTGCTGGGCGTCAGCCTCGATGCCTTCCGCATCTTCGGCGGCCTGCTGCTGCTGCTGATCGCGCTGGAGATGGTGTTCGCGTGGCAGTCCGGTTCGCGCAGCTCCAGCTCCGAGGTGGAGGAAGGCAAGGCCAAGGCCGACATCTCGGTGTTCCCGCTGGCCTTTCCCTTCATCGCCGGGCCCGGCTCGCTGACCACCATCCTGCTGTACTTCGGGCCGGCCAGCGGCGACCTGCTGCAGTTCAGCGCGCTGATGGCCTGCGTGGTGGTGGTGCTGCTGGTGACGCTGCTGACGCTGTACGCGGTGACGCCGATCTACCGCGTGATGGGCGTGACCGGCGCCAACGTGATGAACCGGCTCTTCGGCGTGATCCTCGGCGCGCTGGCCGTGCAGTACGTGCTCGACGGGCTGCGCCACGGACTGGTGGGCGTGGCGGAAGGCTAGGCCGGCGGCGGCTCCGCGAGCGCCCGGCGCAGCGCGGCCAGGGGCGTGGTTCCGCGCCGGGGCCGGCCATGCCGATGTCGGCCGGGCGGCTCCCGCTCGCCATGGGCCGCCTGGTCCGCCAGGCGGAAGGGCAGGGCGAGGGCGCGCAGGAACTCCATGTCCGCTCCGATCCCCCCTACCCGGGAGGTGTCATAAATCGTTGTTTTACCGAAGATTCCGCGTTGACCCCGCAAATGGAACGGAGTCGGCGGAATTTTTTTCGCGGACCGCGGAACATTTTGACCGTGGTCATTGTCTGTGCAATAGTAGCCCAGCCAATGGCCGTGTAGGCAATGGCAGGCCAGTCAACCACAGGTCAATGAGGAGGACCTTCATGTCAGACATCCTGTTCTCGATGACGGTGTTCCACGCGGTGGCCGCGGTGGCGGTTTTCGGCTTGATGGTGTTCGGTGCCGTAAAGCTGGTCACCTCGAAGCACTGATCCGCTCGTAACACAGGTCACGCACCACGTGGCCCAGCCGCTCGCCACGCGCCTCGAAGCGCGTGCGCACGCGGTCGGGGCCACGCGGGACGAACCTGCCATCGGCGGCGCGGTTCTTCAGCGCCGCCGTGGCGTTCAGCACCTCCAGCATCTGCTCCGCGTACGGCTCCCAGTCCGTCGCGAGCTGCAGCGTTCCGCCCGGGGCGAGCCGCGAGGCCGCCAGCTCTGCGAATTCCGCGTTCACCAGCCGCCGCTTGTGGTGGCGCTTCTTGTGCCAGGGATCCGGGAACAGCACGAGGATGGAATCGAGGCTGTCCGGCGCGATGCGGTTGCGCAGGACCTCCACGGCGTCGTGCCTGAAGATCTTCAGGTTCGCCAGTCCCGCCTTCTCCGCCTTCCGCAGCAGGTGCCCCACGCCGGGAGGATGCACCTCCGCGCCGATGAAGTCGCGCTCGGGATGCCTTTCGGCCAGCGCGGCGAGGTTGTCGCCGTTGCCGAAGCCGATCTCCAGCGTCACCGGCGCGCGGCGGCCGAACACCTGTTCGAAGTCCAGCGGCGGGCCCTCGGCGTCGAGCCCGTAGCGCGGCCACGATTCTTCCAGCGCGCGCGCCTGCGCGGCCGTCAGGCGGCCGGCGCGCAGCACGTAACTCCTGATGGCGCGGCGCCCGCGTGCTTCGCGCTCGTTCATGCTCCCTCCAGTTCGGCCCAGCGCGCGAACGCGGCCTCGATTGCGGCATCGAGGTCGGCGAGCTGCTTCATGTGCGCGGCCACCTCGGCATGGGGCCGCGAGTAGAAATCCGGCTGCTGGGTCTCGGCCAGCAGCGCGGCCTTGCGGGCTTCCAGTTCCTCGAGGCGGCCGGGCAGCGCTTCCAGTTCGCGCTGGTCCTTGTATGAAAGCCTGCGGCGGGCCTTGGCGGGCGGACCGCCGGTGGCGCCGGCCTGCGCCTGCGCGGCGGATTCACCGCCGCCCGGCGCGGGGGCGATCGCCTCGTCGCGCCGCGCCCTGCCGGCCGCCTTGCTCCTGGCCCTGCCGCCCGGGCCGCGCGCGGCATCGCGCTCCTCGCGCCAGCGCTCCCAGTCGCCGTAGCCGCCGACGAAGTCCTGCACCCGGCCGTCGCCTTCCAGCACCAGCAGGCTGGTGACCACGTTGTCGAGGAAGGCGCGGTCGTGGCTGACCAGCAGCAGCGTGCCGGAGAACTCGGCCACCAGTTCCTGCAGCAGTTCCAGCGTGTCGATGTCGAGGTCGTTGGTGGGTTCGTCCAGCACCAGCAGGTTCGCGGGCTGCGCGAACAGCCGCGCCAGCAGCAGGCGGTTGCGCTCGCCGCCGGACAGCGCGCGCGCCGGGGTCATCAGCTGGTCGGGGCGGAACAGGAAGTCGCGCAGGTAGCCCGACACGTGGCGGTTCTCGCCGTTCACCACCACGAAGTCGCCGCGCTCGTTGATGTTGTGCGCCACCGGTGCGTCCAGGTCGAGCTGCGCGCGCTGCTGGTCGTAGTAGGCGACCTCCTGCCTCCCGCCGCGGCGCACGCGGCCGGAAGTGGGCTCGATCTCGCCGAGCAGCAGCTTCAGCAGCGTGCTCTTGCCGGCACCGTTCGGGCCCACGATGCCCACGCGCTCGCCGCGCAGGATGCGCGTGGTCAGCCCTTCGAACACCACGCGGCCGTCGAAGGATACGCCGGCATCCTCGGCCTCGAACACCAGCTGGCTGGAGGGGGCGGCCTCCTGCACGGTCATGCTGGCCTGGCCGACGCGCTCGCGGCGCGCGCGGCGCTCCTCGCGCATCGCCACCAGCGCGCGCACCCGGCCTTCGTTGCGCGTGCGGCGGGCCTCCACGCCCTTCCTGATCCACGCCTCTTCCTGCGCCAGGCGCTTGTCGAACAGCGCATGGGCGCGCGCCTCGTCGGCGAGCTGCGCCGCCTTGCGCGCCGCGTACGCGCTGTAGTTGCCGGGCCAGCTCGACAGCCGGCCGCGGTCGAGGTCGATGATGCGCGTGGCCACGCGGTCGACGAAGCGCCGGTCGTGGCTGACGAACAGCAGCGCGCCGCGGAAACCCTGCAGCAGCTCCTCCAGCCATTCGATGGCGGGGATGTCGAGGTGGTTGGTGGGCTCATCGAGCAGCAGCAGCTCCGGCTCCAGCACCAGCGCCCGCGCCAGCAACGCGCGGCGCCGCCAGCCGCCGGAGAGATCCTCGTAGCGCGCCTCGCCGTCGAGCCCGAGCTGCGAAAGCACGGTGGCCACGCGGCTCGGGATCTCCCAGTGCTCGATGCCCCCGGCGCCCGCCAGCCCGCCCTCGACCACCTCGCGCACCCGCGCGGCCTCGACGGTGACGATGTCCTGTTCCAGCACCGCCAGGCGCGTGCCGGGCCGGAGCCACACGCTGCCCGCATCGGGCTGCAGCCTGCGGCTGGCCAGTTTCAGCAGCGAACTCTTGCCCTCGCCGTTGCGCCCCACCACGCACACGCGCTCGCCCGGTTCCACCTGCAGCGAGGCGTGCTCCAGCAGCGGCCGTGAGCCGAAGGCCAGGGAAACATCGTCCAGGCGCAGGATGGGCGCCATGCGGGTCGGTCCTCAAGACGGGGCGGGCGGGAAGGGGCGCGAGATTACATCAATCCCCTGCCGGCCACGCCAGGGCCTTACACTTGAAGGATGTTCGGAAGCATCGGTCCCGCGGCGCTGGTCATCCTCGCCGTCAACATCGCCATCGGCATCGTCGGCCTGGGGCGCGATCCCCGCATCATCGAGGCCTGCCTGTTCCGCCCCTGGGAGTTCGCCCGCGGGCGCCGCCGCTACACGCTGGTCACCAGCGGCTTTGCGCATGCCGACGTGCCGCACCTGCTGTTCAACATGATCACGTTCTTCTTCTTCGGCAGGCCGCTGGAGCGGCTGCTGGGAACGCCGAAGTTCGTGGTGCTGTACGCCCTCGGCCTGGTGCTCTCGCCGCTGATCTCGCTGGCCAGGCATCGCAACAACCCGTCCTATGCCACGCTCGGCGCCTCGGGGGCGGTGTCGGCGGTGGTGTTCGCCTTCATCATGTACTTCCCGGCGCAGAGCATGATCCTGTTCCCGGTTCCCATTCCCATCCCGGCGTGGCTGTTCGCCATCGCCTACCTCGCCTACAGCATCTGGTCGTCGCGGAACAGCATGAACCGCATCAACCACGATGCGCACCTGGCCGGGGCGCTGACCGGCATCGTCTTCGTCGCGGTGACCGACCCGTACGTCGTGCTGCGGCTGCTGCGGATGTTCGGGCTGTGACCGGCGCGGGAGGTCCGCGCGCGTGAAACCTCCGCGATGGCCGCCGGCGTGATGTTCCCCCGATCCCGGACGCTGCTGTCGGTGCTGGCCGGCATGCATCGCCTGCGCCGGATGGTGGCACTGGTTGCCTGCATCGGCGTACTGGGCTGGAGCGTGCTGGCCGCGACGCATCGGCATGACGCATCCGATGCCGGTTCCACGCATCCCGGCGGCCCGCACTGCGTGCTGTGCCTGGGCTCGCCCAGTGGCGCCACGCCGCCGCAATTCCCTGTCGCGCATTTCCTGCCGCCACCGCCGGCGTTGGCCGTGGCGCCGCCGGTTGCACGCGCGGCGCCGGCCGCGCCCGTTGCCGCCTACCTGAGCCGGGGTCCTCCGGCCGGCTGACCTCAATCCCCGCATTGTCGCGGCCGCGAGGCTGCGCCCGTCTCCGGGTCGGTGATCCGGAGCGTTCCCATGGATTCGAGGATCGCCCATGCAAGATTTCATTCACGCCCTGGCGCTGCGCGCCGGGGTGCTCCTCCTGTTCCCGGCGGGGGCGGTGCACGCCGCCGCGCAGGGCATCGACCGCACCGGCGCCGAAGCCGGCGACGATGAACTGCCCATGCTGTATGTGTACGCCACCGCCATCCGCGAGGACGCCAACCGCATCGCCTCCTCATTCAGCGTGCTCGACGGCGATGCGCTCACCGAGCGCGCCGGCGCGACAGTGGGCGGCGTGCTGGACGGCCTGCCCGGCGTGCACGCCGACACCTTCGGCGGCGGCGCCGCGCGGCCGGGGATCCGCGGGCAGACCGCGCCGCGCATCACCGTGCTGTCGGACAGCTCGGCGCTGCTCGATGCCTCCGACATCTCCCCGGACCATGCCGTCACCGCCGATCCCATGCTGGTGGAGCGCATCGAGGTGCTGCGCGGCCCTGCGACGCTGCTGTACGGCAGCGGCGCCATCGGCGGCGTGGTGAACCTGCTGGACAACAAGGTGCCCACGACCATGCCCGACGGCATCGAAGGCGGCGTGGCGCTGCGCGGCGCCACGGCCGCGCGGGAGCGGGCGCTGGCCGGCGGAGTGACCGCGCCCCTGGCACCGCGGCTGGCGGCGCGGCTCGAGGGCATGGCCCGGCGCGCGGACGACTATCGCGCCCGCGGCCCGGAAGGCCCGCGGGTGCCTGGAACCTGGGCGCAATCCGGAAGCGCCACGGCCGGCCTGTCATGGATTGGCGAAACCGGCTACCTCGGACTCGCCTACTCCTTCCGCGACGAGGACTACGGCGTGCCCGGCCACAGCCACGAGTACGAGTCCTGCCATCCGCACGAGGCGACCCTTCACTGCGGGGGGCACGGCGAGGACGGGGACCATGACCACCCCGATCACCAGGACGCCGATCCGCCCGGGATCGAGTTGCGCAGTGCGCGCCTCGACCTGCGCGGGGAGTGGCAGTCGCCACTGACCGTTGTCGAGCGCATCCGCCTGCGCGCCAGCCACACGGACTACCGCCACGACGAGCGGGACGCCGGCGCGGTGACCACCCGCTTCCGCAACCAGGGCGTGGAGGCGCGGCTCGAACTGCACCACGCGCCGCTGCGGCGGCTGCGCGGCGTGGCCGGCGTGCAATACGCCAGCACGAAGTCGCGCGCGGAAGGACAGGAAGCCTTCCTGCCCACGGTGAGCTCGCGCGCCACCGGCCTGTTCCTGGTGGAGCACCTCGAGGTCGGCGATGCGCTGCACCTGGAACTGGGCGCGCGGCACGAGTGGCTCCGGCACCGTCCGGTGGGAGATCCGCACGCACGCCCGGCATTGCGCTCATCGGGGGCCTCGTTCTCGGGCGCGCTGGCATGGAGGGCGATGCCATCCGGCGTCTTCACACTGTCGGTGGCGCGCTACGAGCGGCTGCCGCATCCCCAGGAGCTGTACGCGCGTGGCATCCACCTCGCCACCAACACCTATGAATGCGGCCTGGTGCCGAGCACATTCACCTGCGGCGGGACCGGAACCGACGCGGCCCTGCGCGAGGAAGCCTCGCGCAACGTCGAGGCTGGCTTTCGCGGCACGCTGGGCGCATTCGAGCTCGGGATGAACGCCTTCTACAACCACGTCGACAACTACACCCACGCGCGCACCCTGGACCAGTTCGGGGACTTCCGCCTGGTCCGCTACACCCAGCACGATGCGCGCTTCGTCGGCGGCGAGGCCGGAATCACCTGGCGCCCTGCGCGCCACTGGTCCGCCACGCTGTTCGGTGATGTCGTGCGCGCGCGTTTCGCCGGAGGCGAGCCGCTGCCGCGCATCCCGGCGGCGCGCCACGGCGTGCGGCTGGAGGCCGGCCGCGGTGAATTCGGCCTCACGCTGGAGCTGAAGCGCGTGCAGGCGCAGCGGCGCATCGCTTCCTTCGAGACCGTCACGCCCGGCCACGAGATGCTCGACCTCACCCTGCGGCAGCACCTCGCCGGCACGGGCCTGTCCTGGTACCTGCGCGGCAGCAATCTCCTCGACCAGCGGGTGTGGAACCACGGTTCCTTCCTCGCCCACGTGGTGCCCCTGCCGCGCCGCAGCCTCGCCTTCGGCGTCCGCCTGGCCTTCTGAGCACTGCGAAAACCGAATACCCATAACCATTGCGTGCGCCGCATCGCCGACCGGCGGACCTCCGCCGGCCGGCTTTTCTGTACCCTCGCCCCTGCAACAGGATTGACCGATCAAGGGGGGCATCGAGCATGTGGATCCGCGTGGCCGCCGTGCTGCTGGCGGCGGTGTCACTGAACGCCTGCGGGAATCGCCAACCGGCACCTTCGGAGCCGGCGCGCCGTCCCAACATCGTCTACATCCTCGCCGATGACCTGGGCTACGGGGACATCGGCGCCTTCGGCGGCGAGATTCCCACGCCCAACCTCGACCGGCTGGCGCGCAGCGGCATGATGCTCACCGACTTCCACACCAGCATGACCTGCTCGCCCACGCGCGCCATGCTGATGGCCGGCATGGACCATCACCTGGCCGGCCTCGGCGTGATGGGCGTGCCCACGCGCGAGGACCAGAAGGGACGTCCCGGCTACGAGGGGCACCTGAACTTCCGCGTTGCCGCGCTGCCCGAGCTGCTGGCCGACGCGGGCTACAACACCTACATGGTGGGCAAGTGGCACCTGGGCTCCACGCCCGAGACCGGGCCGGCCGCGCGCGGCTTCCGCCGGGTGTTCGCCTCGCTCG
>QGUX01000066.1 GCA_003242275.1 Pseudomonadota bacterium
TTTTGGTGGGAATGTGAGATTTTTATAAAAGACAGGCGCTGCACTTCGTGCATGCCGAAGGCATCCTGGTAGAACTTCGCCAGCGCCGCCACGTCGCGGGCGCCGATCCGGACGCCGTTGAGCGTGACCTTGCCGGCGGACGGGGCCGGCGCGGCGGCGAAGGCGAGGGTGGTGAACGACAACAGGGAAGCGGCGAGAACGGCAAGCTGGCGGCGCATGGCGGTTCCTCGATGGGACGGTTGGTACCGGATCATGGCCCTACAGCACCTTGCCGGGATTCATGATGCCGTGGGGATCCAGCGCCTGCTTGATCCGGTGCATGGCGGCCAGCTCCGCCGGCGGGGCATAGCGGCGCAGCTCCTCCACCTTCAGCGCGCCGATGCCGTGCTCGGCGCTGAAGCTGCCGCCGAAGCGCGCCACCAGGTCGTGCACGGCCCGGCGCAGCGCCGCCTCGCGCGCAAAGAAGGCCTCGCGCGGAGCTCCCTCGCGCTGGTTGAGGTTGAAGTGCAGGTTGCCGTCGCCGGCATGGCCATAGGCGACCAGGTAGCCCTCGGGCGCCAGCTTCGCGCACAGCGCGGCCCCTTCCTCGATGAAGGCGGGCAGGGAGGCCACCGGCACGCTGATGTCGTGCTTGATGCTGCCGCCGGCGCGCCGCTGTGCCTCGGGCACGCTCTCGCGCAGCCGCCACAGGTTCTCGCGCTGCGCCTCGCTGGCGGCCAGCGTGGCGTCCGTGGCCAGGCCGGCGTCCAGGGCTTCGGCCAGCGCGGCCTGCAACGCATGCTGGATCCCCAGGCGGCCGCTGGTGGCCAGTTCCACCAGCAGGTACCAGGGACTGGCCGCCACGCCCGGATCCCGCGCCGCGGGGATGTGCCTCACCACCAGCTCCAGTGCCACGTGCGGCACCAGTTCCAGCGTGGTCAGCGCGTCGCCGCTGGCCTCGCGCAGCCGTGCCAGCAGTTCCAGCGCCGCGGCGGGCGAGGGCGTGGCTACCCACGCCGTGGCTACCTCGCGCGGGCGCGGGAACAGCTTCAGCGTGGCTGCGGTGATGATGCCCAGCGTGCCCTCGCTGCCGATCAGGAGCTGGCGGATGTCGTAGCCGGTGTTGTCCTTGCGCAGCGGCGAGAGCTGCGACACCACGCTGCCGTCGGGCAGCACGGCCTCGATGCCCATCACCAGCTCGCGCATCGGGCCGTAGCGCAGCACCGCGGTGCCGCCGGCATTGGTGGCGATGTTGCCGCCGATCTGGCAGGTGCCTTCCGATCCCAGGCTGAGCGGGAAGAGGCGGTCCGCGGCGGCGGCGGCCTCCTGCACGGAGGCGAGCGTGCAGCCGGCCTCGGCGGTGAGCGCGAAGTTGGCCGCGTTCACCGCGCGGATGCGGTTCATGCGGCCCATGGCCAGCACGATGGCCCGGCCGCTGGCATCGGGCGTGGCGCCGCCACAGTAGCCGGTGTTGCCACCCTGGGGGACCACCGGCACCCGGTGTGCATTGCACCAGGCCAGAAGCCGTGCCACCTGCGCGGTCTCGCGCGGCAGCACCACTGCGGCGGCCCTGCCGTGATACAGGCCGCGATGGTCGGTGAGGTAGGGCGCCACGGCGTCGGGCGCGGTGAGCACCGCGTCGGCACCCACCAGCTCCGCCAGGCTGCCCGGGATGTCCAAAGGCCCCGGCGGCCCTCAGGCCGCGGCGATGGCCGGGCGGCGGCAGTCCGGCTTGGTCAGCAGCACCTGCACGTCACCGAGCTGGCGCTCGGCGAAGCCGCCCTCGCAGTAGCACAGGTAGAACTCCCACAGGCGGATGAAGGTGTCCGGGTAGCCCAGCGCCTTCACCTTGTCGATGTTGGCGAAGAAGCGCTCGCGCCACATGCGCAGCGTGGTGGCGTAGTGCGGGCCGATGTCCTCCAGGTTGAACACCTTCATGTCGGTGACGCGCGCCACCGAGTCGGTGATGGCCTGGATGGAGGGAATGAAGCTGCCGGGGAAGACGTAGCGCTGGATGTAGTCCACCGACTTCAGCGCCCGGGCGTAGTACTGGTCCTGCAGCGTGATCGCCTGCAGCAGCATCGCGCCGGTGGGCTTGAGCAGCTCCGAGCACTTGCGGAAGTAGGTGTCCAGGTACTGCGGGCCCACCGCCTCGATCATCTCGATGGACACCAGCTTGTCGAACTGGCCGGTGAGGTCGCGGTAGTCCTTGAACAGCAGCGTGATGCGGTCGGACAGGCCGCGCTCGGCGATCTTCGCATTCGCGTAGTCGTGCTGCTCGCGCGAGATGGTCGTGGTGGTGACGCGGCAGCCGTACTTCCCGGCGGCGTGGATGGCGAGCCCCCCCCAGCCGGTGCCGATCTCCACCAGGTGGTCGTCCGGGGTCAGCGCCAGCTTGCGGCACACGGCGTCGAACTTGGCGACCGAGGCGTCGTGCAGCGTCGCATCCTCGGTGAGGTAGATGCCGCAGGAGTAGGCCATGGTCTCGTCGAGCATCAGCTCGTAGAGGTCGTTGCCCAGGTCGTAATGCGCGGCGATGTTGCGCGCGCTGCCGCTCCTGCTGTTGCGGTTGGCCCAGTGCAGCAGGCGGCGGGCGAGGCCGCTGACCTTGCCGGTGAAGCCATCGTCCATGCCCGTCATCACGTGCCGGTTCAGCACCATGATGCGCACCAGCGCGGTCAGGTCGTCGCAGCGCCAGAAGCCGTTGATGTAGGCCCCGCCGGCGCCCACGGTGCCCTCGAAGGCGGTCATGGGCCAGAACTCGGGGTTGGTCACCGTGATCGTGGCCGACAGGGAGCAGCGCGGGGTGCGCTGGCCGAAACGGAAGGTCTCCCCTCCGTCCTGCAGGATGATCACGCCGTCGCGCAGCAGGGCGAGGCGCTTGAGCAGCCCGGCGCGCGCCATGCGCGCCAGGAATCCCCGCCGCCCGGACTCGGGCGCTTCAACGGCCTCGGGGATGATGGTCGGCTTGCTGGTCGAGTTCATTCGCGAAGGATGCGGGGCCGGCCGCATCCGCGCAAGCCGCGGGCGGGCCGCCCGCCGCGGAGGCAGCCGGCGCGGGAGCCTGCCGGCGTCAGCGGCGCAGGGGCCGGATGCGCCGCGGCGAATGGTCGCGGATCTCCACCGGCACGGGTTTCAGGTCCCAGATGATGCCCAGCCAGGACATGACCTTCAGCACGTAGTAGCTGACGTCGATCTCCCACCAGTAGAAGCCCTGGCGCGTGGAGTTGGGGTAGAAGTGATGGTTGTTGTGCCATCCCTCGCCCAGCGTGATGATGGCCAGCAGCCAGTTGTTGCGGCTGGTGTCGCCGGTGCGGTAGCGCTGGCGGCCGAACAGGTGCGACAGCGAGTTGATGGTGTAGGTGCCGTGGTAGCACAGCACGGTGCTGATGAAGAAGCCCCAGACCAGCATTTGCCAGCCGTTGGTCTCCAGCTGCGGTGCACGTTTCTCCAGCACCACGCCGAGCATGAACATGCCGATGGCCAGCAGCACCGGCACGACGATGTCGAAGCGGTCCAGCCAGCGAAGCTCGCGGAACTGCAGCAGGTCGCGCACGTACTTCAGGTCCGGCGTGAAGCCGCGACGCGACAGGAACCAGCCCATGTGGGCGCGCCAGAATCCCACGCGGGTGGGGGAATGGATGTCGCCCTCCTGGTCGGAGTGCGCATGGTGGTGGCGGTGGTGCGCCGCCCACCAGATCGGGCCTCGCTGCACGGCCGACGCGCCCAGCACGCCGAAGATGAACTGCCCCAGGCGCGAGGTCTTGAATGTGCGGTGCGAGAAGTAGCGGTGGTAGAGGCCGGTGATGGCGAACATGCGCACCACGTAGGCGATGAGCGCCACCACCACGGCGGTACGGCTGATGCCCACCCAGATCACCGCCAGGCAGGCCACGTGCATGCCGATGAAGGGAACGATCCTGCCCCATTCGATGGCGTCGGCATCGGCATCGCCGGCAGGGGGCTGGTCCGACCTGCGCTCGTTGTCGAGCCAGACCAGCCAGTTGGACCAACGCATCCGCGACCTCGGAACGGATTGAACTGGTGCTGCCCGGAGGCGAAGCGGGCTACAGGGACGCCACGGCCGGGTGAAGACCGTCAGTAACGGTCGTCATCATCGTCGTCGTCCTCGTCTTCCCAGTCGTCGTCGTCATCGTCCTCGTCGTCGTCCCAGTCATCGTCGTCGTCGAGGTCGTCGTCATCCTCGTCGTCGTCGTCCTCGTCGTCCTCGTCGAGGTCATCGCCAGCCCAGCCCTCGGGCTCGTCGATGCGTTCGAGGTCGAGTTCGCGCCACGTGTCCAGGTCGAGCTCCTCGATGTCGCCATCCAGGTACTCGATCTCGACCAGTTCGCTGTCCTCGTCGACGGACAGCACGCGGAAGGTCTCTTCCTCTTCGAGGTTCTCGTACCACTGGCCTTTGACGGGTTCGTAATCTCTGCCCACGGTCGCTCCTGGCTCCATGTGTGCGCTGGCGGAAAAAGCCAGTTTAGGACCAGCGATGACGGCGGGCAACGGCGCAGGCGCTGCGGTAGGCTTATGCCTGCATGCAACAGCGCACCCGCCACCGTTCCGCCAGTCCCGTGCTCCTGACCGAAGCGCGCCGCGTCGTCGTCAAGGTGGGGTCGTCCCTGCTGGTTGACCAGGGCAGCGGCCGGTTGAACCGCAGCTGGCTCGAAGCCCTGGCGCAGGACCTCCGCCGCATGCGCCGGCGCGGCCAGCAGGTCATCGTGGTGTCCTCCGGCGCCGTCGCGCTGGGACGGCGGCAGCTCGGCCTCGCCAGGGGGGTGCTGGCGCTGGAACAGAAGCAGGCCGCCGCCGCCGTCGGCCAGATCCGCCTCGCCCATGCCTACAAGGAGCTGCTGGAGGAGGAGGGCGTCGCGGTGGCGCAGCTGCTGCTCACGCTGGAGGACAGCGAGCAGCGCCGGAGGTACCTGAATGCGCGCGCCACGCTCAACACGCTGCTGGAACTGGGCGCGGTGCCGGTCATCAACGAGAACGACACCGTGGCCACGGCCGAGATCCGCTACGGCGACAACGACCGGCTGGCGGCGCGCGTGGCGCAGATGGCCAGCGCCGACTGCCTGGTGCTGCTGTCCGACGTCGACGGCCTGTACTCGGCCGACCCCAACCTCCATCCCGATGCCGAGTTCTTTCCCGAAGTGCGCGGCATCACCCCGCGCATCGAGGCCATGGCCGGCGGTTCGGCATCCGAGGTGGGTTCCGGCGGCATGGCGACCAAGATCGCCGCGGCGCGCATCGCCCTGGATGCGGGCTGCCACATGTGCATCGCCTCCGGCCGGCCCATGAACCCGATCCGGCGCATCGAGTCGGGGGCGCGCTGCACCTGGTTCATTCCCTCGGCCAGTCCGGCCACGGCGCGCAAGCAGTGGATCGCCGGGTCGCTGAAGCCCGCCGGGGTGCTGACCATCGACGAGGGCGCCGAGCGGGCGCTGCGCCACGGCCGCAGCCTGCTGCCGGCCGGCGTCACGGGCTTCGCCGGGAGGTTCGAGCGGGGCGACGCGGTGGACGTGGCCAATGCGGCCGGACGGGTGGTGGCCCGCGGGCTGGTGGCCTATTCCAGCGACGACGTCCGGCGCATCATGGGCCGGCAGAGCCGGGAAATCGAGCAATTGCTGGGGTATCGTGGACGCGCCGAAGTGGTGCACCGGGACGACCTGGTGCTGCGCACGGCGACCGAAGAGGAATCGTTGGGAGCGGCAGGCTGATGAACATGCAGGCAGTGGCGGAAAAGGGCTTCGACCTCGAGGCGACGATGCTGGCCATCGGCAGGGCGGCGGCGGCGAGTCGCGCGGCACTGGCCCTGTCCGACGGGGAAACGCGCAACCGGGCGCTGCTGGCGGCGGCGCGCGCCATCCGCGCGCGCACCGCGGACATCCTGGCGGCCAACGCCGAGGACATGCGCGTGGCGAAGGCGCACGGCCTGTCAGCCGCCATGCTCGACCGCCTGCTGCTCAACGACAAGCGCATCGAGTCCATGGCCGCCGGCATCGAGCAGATCGCGGCGCTGCCCGATCCCATCGGTGCGATCGCCGCCGAGTGGACGCGTCCCAATGGCCTGCGCATCCAGCGCGTGCGCGTGCCGCTGGGCGTGATCGGCATCATCTACGAGAGCCGCCCGAACGTGACCGCCGACGCCGGCGCGCTGTGCCTGAAGTCCGCCAACCCGGTGATCCTGCGCGGCGGCTCGGAGAGCCGCCTGTCCTCGGCGGCCATCCATGCCTGCCTGGTCGAGGGCCTGAAGGAGGCCGGGCTGCCGGCCGAGGCCATCCAGATCGTGCCCACCGCCGACCGTGCGGCGGTGGGGATGATGCTCGCCGGCCTCGACGGCCACATCAACGTGATCGTGCCCCGTGGCGGCAGGAGCCTGGTCGAGCGCGTGCAGAGGGAGGCGCGCGTGCCCGTGATCGGCCATCTGGAAGGCCTGTGCCATGTGTACGTGGACCGCGACGCCGATCCGGCCATGGCGCGCGAGGTGGTGCTGAACGCGAAGATGCGCCGCACCGGCATCTGCGGCGCTGCCGAGACGCTGCTGGTGGACCGTGCGTGCCCGAAGGACATGCTGCCCATGCTGCTGGCGGCGCTGGCCGGGGCCGGCTGCGAGCTGCGCGGCGATGCCGGGGCGCAGGCCGCCGATGCGCGCGTGAAGCCGGCCACCGAGCAGGACTGGCGCACCGAGTACCTCGACGCCATCATCTCGGTGCGCGTGGTCGATGGCGTGGGGGAGGCCATCCGCCACATCGCCACGTATGGTTCCGCGCACACCGACGCCATCG
The DNA here is from genome assembly GCA_003242275.1 of Pseudomonadota bacterium. Next base: position 6,774 of record QGUX01000066.1, read on the forward strand.
TGACCGGCAATGCCGCCACCGCCGAGCGATTCCTGCGCGAGGTGGACAGTGCCATCGTGCTGCACAATGCCTCCACGCAGTTCGCCGACGGCGGCGAGTTCGGCATGGGGGCCGAGATCGGCATCTCCACCGACCGCTTCCATGCCCGCGGGCCCGTCGGGGTGGAGCAGCTCACGAGTTACAAATACGTCGTCCGCGGCAACGGACAGGTGCGCCCCGGCTGACCGGGTGGCAGACTTGATCCGGGGACGCGGCGTCGGAATCTGCCTGGACAAGGACGGGGGAATGGATCATGTGGCGCAAGCTGGTCGTGGTCGTGCTGTTGCTCGGCGCCGGCGTCGCCTTCGCCTTCTTCATGCGCATGGGGCGCGAGCCCCGCGTCGCGCCCGTGGTGGAGTTCAGGCCTGACGCCAGCGCCAGCGCGGCCGAACGCATAGCCGAACTGGAACGCGCCTTGGCGGCGCAGATCGACCGCTCCCGCACGCTCGAGGCGCGCATCGCCAGCCTGGAGGAACGGCTGGCTGCTGGTGTTGGCGCGGGCGCGGCGCCGGCCCGCGCCGACCGGCGGGGCAATTCCGGCGACGGGCCGGAGACAATCCGCGGAAGGCTCGCCGAGGACCTGAGGGCCGATCCGGCCGCCCTGCGCGAGCGCCTGCGCGAGCGGCAGCTGCAGCGGCTGGTGGACGCCGGCTTCACGCGCGAGCGGGCCGAGTGGATCGAGCGCCGCCTCGAGGAACTGGAGGTCGAGGCCATGCAGGTACAGTTCGACGCGCAGCGCACCGGCCGCCCGGGCGCGGCATTCGACGTGCAGCGCGCATTGCGCAACGAGCTCGGCGACGCGGAGTACGAGCGCTACCTGCGTGGCACCGGTCGGCCCACCGAGGTGCAGGTGTTCGACGTGCTCGCCAGCTCGCCGGCCGAGCGCGCCGGACTGCAGCCCGGCGACCAGATCGTTTCCTATGCCGGCACGCGCGTGTTCGACATGCGCGACCTCAACGCGCTCTCGCGCGAGGGCAATCCCGGCGAGTTGGTGACCATGGAAGTGCGCCGCAACGGCCAGACCCTGCAGGTGCAGGTGCCGCGCGGCGTGCTGGGACTGCAGGGTGGTGCGTTGCGCGGCGGCGGGCCCCGCGGCGGTGGCGGGCCGCCGCCGATGGTGCCGGCGCGGTGAAATCCTAGCGCTGGTACGTGCCGGTGAAGGTCGCCTTCGCCAGCGCGTTGGCGTTCACCATGAATCCCGCCGCGGATGCGGTGGCATTGGGCGGCAGGTCGAGTTTCTTCACCTTCAGCGCGTAGACCGTGAAGTTGTAGCGGTGGGGCGGATCGCCCACCGGCGGACAGGGCCCGCCCCAGCCGACCTCGCCGTAGTCGTTCTTCAGTTGCCGGCAGCCCGAAGGCAGCGCCGCGCCCTGCGGCTCGCCCGCGCCCCGGGCCAGCGACGTGACATTGGCGGGGATGTCGACCACCAGCCAGTGCCACCAGCCCGCGCCGCCCGTGGGCGCGTCCGGGTCGTGAACCAGCACGGCGAAGCTCTGCGTGCCTTCGGGCGCGCCGCTCCAGTGCACGGACGGAGAGACGTTCAATCCCGGACCGCCGGGCACCGCATAGGCGAACTCGTCGGGAATGGGCTTGCCGGCCTCGATGTCCGTGCTGCCCGCGGTGAAAGACGCCTTGTTGCTCATGGTGTCCTCCTCGCCTGCGCAGGCGCGCCCGGGCGCGCTCACGCGTGATCGTGGTGATGGGCGTGGTCGTGCGCGTGCGCGTGCTCGTGGCCGCCCGCATGCGCGGCGCAGCGCTCGCAGTTCACCCAGCCCGAATCCCCGGAGACGTAGTGCTCCTTCTTCCAGATCGGCACGCGATGCTTGACTTCGTCGATGACGTAGCGGCAGGCGCGGAAGGCCTCGTCGCGATGCGCGGCCGCGGCGCCCACCCAGACGGCGGTGTCGGTCAGTGCCAGGCTGCCCAGCCGGTGCACGCACAGGATGCGCTCGACGCCGAAGCGCTTCTTCGCCTCCTCGATGATGCGCTCGCCCTCGCGCACGCCGAGCGCCTCGAAGGCCTCGTATTCCAGCCGCGTGACCTCTTGCCCCTCGTTGTGGTTGCGCACCCAGCCTTCGAAGGCGGCGAATCCGCCGCAGTGCGGATCGACCAGCTCGGCGCGCAGCGGCACCGGGTCGATGGGCTCGTGCGAGAAGCGGAACGCGCTCATCCGCCGGCCACCGGGGGAATGAAGACCACGGTATCGTTGGCCGCGAGCTGGCGCGACCAGTCGGAGAATTCCGCGTTCACCGCCACCTTCAGGTGCTCGGGCCCGAGCGTGAAGGGATGGCGGACCTTCAGCTCCTCGTACAGTTCGCGCGGCGTGGCCGCGCGCGTGCGCACGGTTTCCTCGCGCCGTCCCGCCTGCTCGCGCAGCAGGGCGAAATACTGCACCTTGAGTTCTCGTTCGCCGGTCGTGGCGCCGCTGTTGCCGGCGCCGGTGACGGCGGCCAGTTCGGCAGGAGTGTTCACGTTTTCCAGGCTCTCCGGTCGGGGTAGGTCCAGCAGCAGGGTATCGGATTGCAGCAGGAATTTCCGCGGACACAGGCGCCCGGCAGCCACTGCCGCGGCCAGTGGTCCGGCGGTGGAAGGCTCCCAGATCGCGCACAAGGGCTCGGGCAGGCCGTCGTGGCTGCTCCGGTAGGCGATGGCGGCCCGGGCGGGATGACGCCGCGCGATCAGGTGCTGCAGGGTGCCGGCGTCCAGCAGCGGCAGGTCGCAGGCCACCACCAGCCATGCCACGCCGGGATGGGCGCGCTGCGCGGCGATGATGCCGCCGGCCGGGCCCGCGGGCAGCCCGGGCAGGTCGACGACCTGCGGAAAGGCGGCGCGCAGCGGGTCGTCCTTCTGGTCTTCGCGCACGGACACGAAGCAGCGTGCGGTCAGTGGCGCGAGCAGGTCGAAGGCCCGCGCGAGCTGCGCGCGGCCGCCGATCTCGAGCGCGGCCTTGTCGCGCCCCATGCGCGTGCTGCGGCCGCCGGCCAGCACCAGGCCGTACAGCGGCGCGGTCACGCCTTCCTCCCGCTGCCGGGGCGGCGGAAGTTGCGCCGGCCGCCGCTCTTGGCCATCAGCCGCACGGGTCCGATGCGGATGTCGTGCGACAGCGCCTTGCACATGTCGTAAAGGGTCAGTGCCGCGACGCTGGCGCCGGTGAGCGCCTCCATCTCCACGCCCGTGGTGTGAGTCACGGCCACGTGGCAGGTGATCAGGATGCGACGGCCCTTCGACTCGATGTCGATCTTCACCGACTGCAGCGGCAGCGGGTGGCAGAAGGGGATCAGCTCGTGCGTGCGCTTGGCCGCCATCACGCCGGCGATGATGGCGGTGTCGAACACCGGTCCCTTCCTGGTGCGGTGGCCGGTGGCGGCCAGTTCGCGCGCCACGTTGGCGGGCAGTTCCACCACCGCCTCGGCGCTGGCCTCGCGGCGCGTGACGGCCTTGTCGCCCACGTCCACCATGGTGGGGCGGTTGGCCGTGTCCAGGTGCGTGAGCTTCGACCTGCGGGCGGCCATGTCAGCCGCCGATGTAGTTCATTTCGACCTTGGGGCCCGTGCCGCGCGCGCGCAGCACCACGCGCTGCTCGCTGTAGCGGTCCTCGCGGTTCAGCCAGGTGCCGCGGATCAGCTTCAGCAGCTGGTCGTCGTCGGCGCCGCTGCGCAGCGGGCCGCGCAGGTCCACCCCGGACTGCGCAAACAGGCAGGTGTAGAAGATGCCGTCGGAGGACAGCCGCGCGCGCGAGCAGCCGCCGCAGAAGGGTTGCGTGACCGAGGAGATGAATCCCACCTCGCCCTGGCCGTCCTCGAAGGCGTAGCGCCGCGCCACCTCGCCCACGTAGTCGGGCCGCACCGGCCGCACCGGCCAGCGTGCATGGATGCGTTCCACGAGCTCGGAGGAGGGCACCACGAGGTCGGGCTTCCAGTCGTTGCGGTTGCCCACGTCCATGTACTCGATGAAGCGCACGGTGATGCCGGTGCCGCGGAAGCGTTCCACCAGCGGCAGCACCGAGTCCTCGTTGACGCCGCGCTGGATCACGGTGTTGATCTTCACCGGCCCGAGGCCGGCAGCGAGCGCATGCTCAATGCCGTCGAGCACGTCGCCCACCTTGCCAAAGCCGCCGTTCATGCGCGCGAACACGTCCTGGTCCAGGCTGTCGAGGCTGACGGTGACGCGCCCCAGTCCCGCGGCCTTCAGTTCGTAGGCATAGCGCGACAGCAGCACCCCGTTGGTGGTCATCGCGATGTCCTCGACGCCCTCGATGGCATTGAGGTCGGAGATCAGGTCGGGCAGGTTCACGCGCAGCAGCGGCTCGCCGCCGGTGATGCGCAGCTTCCTCACGCCCAGCGGCACGAAGATGCGCGCCAGGCGCAGGATCTCCTCGAACGACAGCCGCTCGGCGGTCTTCAGGAACCCGTGGTGCTCATGGAAACGCTCCCGCGGCATGCAGTAGGGGCAGCGGAAGTTGCAGCGGTCCATGACCGAGATGCGCAGGTCGCGCAGGGGCCGGCCGAGCCGGTCGCGCGGGCTGCGATCCATCGGGGTGACGTTGCTCATGGTGTCCTGGCAGGCGGGGACAGGCCCCGGAACCCCCAAGTATTGGGGCGCGCCGGCAATAGTACAAATCGGGGGACGAGGCTCGCCGGAAGGCGAAATGGCGGGTCCCGGGGCCCGGGACCCGCCAGAACCGGGACTACTTGTCGTTCTTGGCGCGGTAGACCCGCAGCTGCTCGTTGAAGCGGTTGGCCACTTCCTGGGCCTCGTCCACCGCAGCGTCGTTCTTCTGCGTGTAGCGGGCCGTCATCTGGTCCTTCTGCTTCTGCGACAGCGAGGGATCCTTGTCGAGCGCGGCCTGGTGCTCGGCCTTGAGGCATTCCAGGTATGCGGTGATGTCGGCCTGGTACTGCTTCACCACCCGCTGCGCGGCCAGCATTTCATCACGCGTTGCGGTGTTGCCATCCGGAATGCGGCCAGGCTTCTTGGGGTAGGTGCAATCGGCCCACGCGGGCGACGCCAGGGCGGCCATGACCAGCAGGCAGGAAAGCTTCTTCATACGCATTAACCCCTCGTTGGCCCTCCGGGCCTTGTGTTAATGCCGTCCATACTACTGGCTGGGCGCGAGGCATGCCATCATGCGCCCCCTCGGCAGTTTCTGCCCGGGCGCCCGTAGCTCAGCTGGATAGAGCATCAGGCTTCGAACCTGAGGGTCGGGAGTTCGAATCTCTCCGGGCGCGCCAGCATGACAATTTCGTTATTCGATCCTGATGCTGCCTGAAGCGGCCCGCCGAATGGAAATCGTTCTCGACCACCTGAACCTCAGCCGGGGAGGCCGCCGCATCCTGCACGAGGTGAGCTGGCACATCCGGCCGGGCGAGCGCTGGCTGGTCGTGGGCGGCAGCGGTGCCGGCAAGACGCAGCTGCTGAAGGTGGTGGCCGGCGATGTCTGGCCGGAGGAAGGCGGGGGCCGTGCGCCACGACGGTACTTCCTCGATGGCGAATGGCACACGCAACCGGTGGAGGTGCGCGAGGAGCTGGCCTGGCTGGGACCGGAACGGCAGGACCGCTACGAGCGCTACGGCTGGAACCACGCGGCCGTCGAGGTGGTCGGCACCGGGCTGAACCGCACGGACATTCCCCTGCAGAAGCTGGATGCCGCCGGGAAGGCCACGGCATTGCGGCTGCTGAGGCGGGCGGGCATCGGCGCCCTGGCGCGCCGCCGCTTCCTGACGCTGTCCTATGGCGAGCGCCGGCTGGTGCTGCTGGCGCGCGTGCTGGCCTGGCGCGCGCGCTTCCTGGTGCTGGACGAGGTGGCCACCGGCCTGGACGAGCGCAACCGCGGGCGGCTGTACCGGCTGCTCGGCGGTGACCTGGGCGGCGCCGGCTGGATCTGCTCGGCGCATCGCGCCGAGGACGCGCCGCCCGGCGCCACGCACCTGCTGTGGCTGCGCGCGGGACGCGTGGTGTACGCGGGCCCGCTCACCGCCGCGCGGCTCCGGCGGGCCTTCGCGGACGCGGCCGGTGCCGATGCGGAAGCGCGGGCGCGGCGCCGGGCGGATGCGCGGCGTGCACGCGCGGCCGCGAAGGCAGGACATGCGCGGCGCACGAGGTCCGCTGCAGCCGACGCGCCCCTGCGCGCGGCCAGGCCGGTGATCGTGCTGCGCAGGGCCAACGTCTGGATCGATGGCAAGCGCATCCTGCGCGACATCGACCTCACCGTGCGCAGGGGGGAGTGCTGGGTGGTGCACGGCGCGAACGGCTCGGGCAAGTCCACCCTGCTGCGCACCCTCTACGGGGATCATGCCGTGGCGGCCGGCGGCAGCATCGAACGCGCCGGCATCGTGCCCGGCGTGCCGCTGGATGAATTCCGCGCCCGCACGGGCCTGGTGGCGCCGCACCTGCAGACCGAGTATCCGCGGCACACCACGGTGCTGGACACCGTCGTGTCGGGACTGCATTCGAGCTACGGGCTGAACTTCCAGGCGACGCCGGCGGAGAAACGCCGGGCCCGGGCGGCGCTGGCCGCGCTGGGCTTGGAGGAGTTTGCGCCGCGGCCGCTGGCGGAGCTGTCGTACGGCCAGGTGCGCCGCGTGCTGTTCGCGCGCGCCCAGGTGCTGTCGCCGCGGCTGCTGTTGCTGGACGAGGCCTTCACCGGCCTCAACGCGCCGCTGCGCGCCGGGCTGATCGCGTGGGTGGAGGAACGCATCGACAGCGGCGTCACGGTGGTGATGGCCACCCACTACCGGCGCGAGTGGCCGCGCAATGCCACGCACGAGCTGATGCTGTCTCGCGGCCGGGTGGCCTACGCGGGTAAAGTGCGCCGATGAACCGCAGCAAGGGGCTCATCGCCACGGCCGTGGTCGCCGTGGCGCTGCTGGCGGCGGCGCTGCTGTGGCGGGGCAGCGGAGACAACGCGCCGCGGCTGGACATTGCCGGTCATCCGGCGCCGCTGCCACGCGCCGGGGCCGAGGCCGAGCTGGTACTGCCCGAAGCGCTGGAAACCGCGCGCGCCCAAGCCAGGCGGCTGGGCGTGCGCGCCTTCGTCGTGCACCGGCGGGGACATCGCATCTTCGAGCACTTCGCGCACGGGGCGTCCGGCGCGTCGCTGGTGGATGGCGGCGAGCTGGCCGGTGTGCTGCTGGCGCTCGCCCTGCACCGGCCCGAGGATGACGCCGCGGATGCGGCGCAGGCGGCGAAGCTGGTTTCGGAGCGGCTGTGGCAGCCGTTGCGCGCGCAGGACGCCCGGCTGCTCGGCCGCGGCGGCGGGCCGCGCCGGTGCTGCGTGGAGGCGCGGCTGGATGACTGGATGCGCGTGGGCGACCTGCTGGCCGGCACCGGCGCCTACCTGGGCGAGCGGATCGTTTCCGCGGATGCGGTGCG
>QGUX01000067.1 GCA_003242275.1 Pseudomonadota bacterium
CGGCCACCTTCAGGTCATCCCAGGTCTGGTTCGGGAACAGGGCGATGAAGATGTCCGTGTTCTTCGGCACCAGCGTGGCGGCCTCGGCAAGGAACTCCGTGTCCTTGCAGGTCATCTCGATCGAGGCGTTGGCGAGGAGCGCGCGGATCTGCTCGCTGGTTGCGGTCGTTACGGACATGAGGAACGTCTCTCCTTCAGGACTTTGCGGAACAGCAGTGACGCTGCGAGCAGCAACCACCACAGGGAAAGGGATCCGGCGCCACCGCCGCCGTCGACGGGCTCGAGCTCGGGCGCCTTGACGACCACGGCCACCTGGGCCGTGCGCACCATCCGCGGCGTCGCCTCGTCGCCGTCATCGGGTTCGGTGCAGCGGATGCCGTAGGTGTAGGTTGCCGGCTGCGGCTCCAGCGTGGCGCTGCCGGAGACCGTGGTGTCGGCCGGCCAGCCCAGCGAGCCGCCGATCTTCGCGCAGCTCCAGTCCGCCGGGCCGTTCCAGGTGATGGTCACGCTCTCGCCGAAGGTGATCTCGGAGGCGGAGGCGGACAGCTGCAGCGGCAGCGGGCTGCCATCGGAGACATCGAGCTTCAGGATGGTGCCGGAGCCCACCGGGCCGCCATAGGAATCGAGGTAGTCGTACTGGGTGGCGACATACAGCGTGTCGTACGCGGGCAGGATGCCGGCGAAGGGCGACACGCCATGGGCGTTGATGTTGAACGAATACAGCAGCGTGAAGGTGCCGTCGGGCGCGATGCGCCACGCCGAGCCCTGGTTCATCGCACCGCCGTACTCGGTGGTGCCGTAGATGTTGCCGGTGGCGTCCTGGGTCAGCAGCGAGACCGGGCGCGCGCCGTCGAACGAGGCGCCGGCGAAGGAGTGCAGCACGGTGATCTCGCCGTCGCGCGTGAAGCGGAACACGGTGCCGTGGCCGTGCTGGCCGCCCTGGTAGGTGGTGCCGTAGAAGTTGTTGTCCGCGCCGAGCAGCAGACCCGCGCGCGGATCGGCGCCGGTGGAGTTGGTGGCCACGCCGTTGCGGAACCGGCCCAGCTCGGGGAACGAATACAGCACCTCGTGGTCGCCGGAGAGGGAGATGCGGTAGATGGTGCCGCGGTTGCCCGAGCCACCCTTCATGGTGGTGCCGTACAGGTAACCGTCCTGGCCGTCGACGAGGTCGCCCTCGGGGTTCTCGCCGTTGCCGCCGTTGAACTCGAGCAGCACGGTGAAGTTCGTGCCGTCCTTGGCAATGCGATAGATGGTGCCCTTGCGGGTCTGGCCGCCGTACAGCGTGGTGCCGTACAGGTTGCCGTCCGGTCCTTCGATGACGCCGGTGTAGGGACGCTCGGGCGCCGGATGGCCGCCACCGAACTTGTGCAGCACCGTGAACTCGCCCTCGAGGGTGACCCGGAACAGCGTGCCCAGGCCCTCCCCGCCACCGATGAAAGTGACGCCGTATAGGTGACCGTCGCTGGCCTGGATGAGGCGCGACCACACGCTCACGCCCTCGCTGCCGTTGTCGGCCAGCGCGTACAGCGTGGAGAGCTCGCCGCCCGGGGTCAGCCGGCCGATCGCGCCGGCGCCCTTGCCGCCGCCGGTGGTGCCGAAATAGATGTTGCCGTCGTCAGCGAGCAGCAGCGCGCCGCGCACGTTGCGGGGCGGATTCTCGATGTCGCCGGGGGCCGCCAGCGACACCACGGGAATGGCGTTGCTGATCGCGTGCTGCTCCTGCGCGGCAGCCGGCCGAGGGCCGGCCCCGAGGGCCAGCGCAAGCGGTATCAGTGCGGCAAGCCGCCGCAGATGGGCGAAGGACTGCATGGATTCACCACCCCGGGGGTAGCGGAGGATTACAGCACAGGCCCGCCGCCCGCGGGAAGCTGGGCCGGTCATTCGTAACGGAGCGCGTCGATGGGGGCCAGGCCCGCGGCCTTGCTGGCCGGCAGGATCCCGAAAACCATGCCGATCAGCATCGAGAACAGGCAGGAACCGGCCACGGCCCACCAGGGCACGGCCGGCGACGGGAAGTTCGCGATCATGGCCGCCACCGCGTAGGCCAGCGCAAAGCCCAGCACCATGCCGATCAGGCCGCCGATCACGGCCAGGACCATTGCCTCGATCAGGAACTGCAGCATGATGAAACGCCGCGGCGCGCCCAGCGCCTTGGCGATGCCGATCTCGCGGGTGCGCTCGGTGACCGACACCAGCATGATGTTCATGATGCCGATGCCGCCCACCAGCAGCGAGATGCCGACGATGCCGGCCACCACGGCGGTGATGGTGCGGGTGATGGTGTTGAAGGTGTTGATGAAGGTGTCGGCGGACTCGACGGTGAAGTCCTCGGGCTGGTCCGGCTGCAGGCCGTGCGCGCGGCGGAGCACGGCGATGACCTGCTGCTTCACGTTCGAGACGAGGTCCGGATCGTCCACGGTGAAGGTGATGGAGATGTCCGGTCGCGCCACCGCGGTGCCGAAGGCCAGCGCCGTCTGGTAGGGCATCACCAGGAAGGAGTCCTGGTTGAAGCCCAGCACCTCGCCGCGCGGCTCCATCACGCCCACGACCTTGAACCACTCGGTGCCGATCTGCACGAACTCGCCCTCGGGGCGCTCGGGCAGCTCCAGGTCCTTGCGCACCTGCTCGCCGAGCACCACCACGCGGCGGCGGCTGGCATCGTCGCTGGGCGTGAGGAAGCGGCCGCTCTTCGGGTAGAGCTGCTGCACGTCCATCAGCGAGGCGGTGGTGCCGATGAACTGGCCGCTGGCGGTGTTGCCGCGGTAGCTGGCCTGCCCCACGGGCACCGGCACCATGGGCGTGAGGTTCGAGATGCCGTCGATGCGCAGCTTGAGCTCGTCGACGTCGGTGGCGCGCAGGCGGTTGATCTGGCCGCGCAGGCGGTCCTCCTGCGGCGTGAAGGAGCGCACGGTGAGCGTGGTGGAGCCCAGGCCCTCGAACTGCTGGGAGATGGAGCTGGACATGCCCTGCACCAGCGCGATCACGCAGATCACCGAGGCCACGCCGATGATGATGCCCAGCATGGTGAGGAAGCTGCGCATGCGGTGCGCGCGGATCGCCGACACCGCCGAGCGCAGGCACTCCTGCAGCGCGTAGATCAGGCGGCTGGCGGCGCCGGCGTCCTCGATCACCTCGTCGATCATTGCCGCACGTCCTCGACGATGCGCCCGTCGTGCAGCCGTACCTGCCGGAGGCAATTGGCCGCCACGCCCGGGTCATGGGTGACGATGACCACGGTCTGGCCTTCCGCGTGCAGCTGCTTGAACAGGTCGATGATCTCGCGCGCGGTGCGGCTGTCGAGGTTGCCGGTGGGCTCGTCCGCCAGCAGCAGCTCGGGACGGCCCACCAGCGCGCGCGCCACGGCCACGCGCTGGCGCTGGCCGCCGGACATCTCGTTCGGGCGGTGCCCCATGCGGTCGGCCAGCCCCACGCGCTCCAGCGCCGCGCGCGCGTGCGCCCGGCGCTTCGAGGGCGAGATGCCGCGGTAGATCAGCGGCTGGGCCACGTTGTCCAGCGCGGTCATGCGCGGCATCAGGTAGAAGTTCTGGAACACGAAGCCGATCTTGCGGTTGCGCACCGAGGCCAGCTTCTCCTCGTCGAGGCCGGCGACTTCCTCGCCGTCCAGGCGGTAGCGTCCGGACGTGGGCGTGTCGAGGCAGCCCAGGATGTTCATCAGCGTGGACTTGCCCGAGCCCGACGGGCCGGTGAGCGCAAGGAACTCGTTGCGCCCGATGGTCAGGTCGATGCCGCCCAGCGCCTGGTACGCCACGCCGCCAAGCTGGTAGACCTTGGTGATGCCGGAGAGCTCGATCACGGGTCGGCGGCGGGGGGGTTGCCGGGCGGGGCGTCGGCCGCCGCTGCCATCTCCTCGACGCGGTCGCCGTCGCGCAGGAAGCGCAGCTCGCGCGCCGGCCCCACCGCGATGCGCTCGCCCACGGTCACGCCGCGGGTCACGGCGATCCATGCGTCGTCGGCGATGCCCACGTCGACAGTGCGCTGCGAGGCCTTGCCGTCGCGGATCACGAACACGCTGGCGCGCGCCGGCTCATCGCGGGTCTGTCCTTCCTCGTACCTCACCGCCTGCACCGGCACGGCCGTTACGGGCCGCGCATCGCTGGCGCGGGTGGAGATCTCGGCCCGGCAGCTCATGCCGGTGTGGAACCTGAGCTCGGGCGTGGCGTTCAGCCGGATCTTCACCGGATAGCTCTTGCCCTGCCCCTGCACCTGGCGCGGCGAGACGGCCACGGTCTCGACCACGCCCTCCCAGGATTCCTCGGGGAAGGCGGCCGGCACGATCCTGGCGGTCTGCCCCGGCACCACGCGCGCCACGTCGGTCTCATTGACGTTGACCTCGGCGTACATGTTCGAGGTGTCGGCGATGGTCAGGAGGTCCGAGCCGGCGATGCTGGTGGCGCTGGGCACGGCGGTCTCGCCGAGCTTGATCACCAGCTGCGTGACGCGCCCGTCGATGGGCGCGCGCAGCACGGTCTTGGCGAGCTGCTCGCGGGCCTGCGCGAGCTGCGCCTCGGTCTGCGAGGCCATCTCCATCGAGCTGTTGAGCTCGACCCGGGCCTGGTCGCGCTGCGAGCGCACCTCGTCGTAGGTATTGGCGTCGATGACGCCCGACTCGCGCAGCTGCTGGTAGCGGCGCCACTTGGTCTCGATGGTCTCGGCCGCGACGCGCGCGCGTTCGATGGCCAGGCGCGACTGGCGCAGGCCCGCCTCCAGCGCATCCACCTGCGCCTGCAGCGTGGCCGGGTCGAGGCGCAGCAGCACCTCACCCCTCTTCACCATGTCGCCTTCCTTGACCAGCAGCTCGGCGACGCGTCCCATCACCTCGGTGCGGATGCTGATCTCGGTCTGGTAGGTAAGGCTGCCGGAGGCGAGCACGGTGGGCGTGATCACGCGCTCCTCCACCGCGCCGACCTCGATGCGCTTGGCGTCGCCGCCGCGCTTCTGCACCACCACCAGCAGCACGATGGCTGCCGCGACCCCGACGAGGGTCAGAATCCTGCCCGTACGGCTCATGTCTACCTCAGCGCGAAGAAGGCCCAGATGCCGTAGACCAGCACGAACGGCAGCGCGGCGAAGATGGTGCTGAACACCCAGCTCCGGCCGGACCACACGCGCACGCCGAACACGGCCAGGAACAGCGACAGGAACTGCGGCAGGTTGATCGAGGTGAACAGTGCGTAGCCCGGTTCGCCCGCCTCCCGGTGCAGCAGCAGGGCATTGAGCGACAGCGGCTGCAGGTCGCCCTGGCTGATCTGGTTCGAGGAAGCCGTCAGCAGCACCACCGCCGAGGCCAGCGCCACGATCAGGGTCGGGGTGGTGGTCCACGCCGTCATCGCCAGCCAGTGCCGGTAGCTGCGGTCCACGCCGGTGATCTTGCCGGCGACGAGGTAGTACAGGCCGGACAGCAGTATGATGATCGCCAGCACGAGCACCGTGCCGATGGCGCCGGTGACCATGCTCACGCCGCGCGTTTCGGCGGCCCGGGCGGCGAGACGCTCGATCTCGGCCGAGGTCAGGTTGCGCGTCAGGGCGCTGCTGCGCAGCTGCAGGTCGGTGAGCCACTCGAGGTCGACCACGGCCGTGTACCAGACATTGATGACGACGAGCGACAGCGCGACCAGCAGGAACGGCCACAGGAAGCGCGGCCGCTGGTCGAGTTCCGTGAAGGCCCTGCGCGGCTCGAACGCAAGCGCCTGCAGGACGGCGAAGTTGTTCATGGGCCCCCGATCCCCCTTCTGAACTTGAGGCTCTTGTGGTCCGGGCGGGATAGTCGCCCGGCAGCGGTGATTCTTACAGCCAAGGGGTCGTATTGTAAGGACCGGCTCCAGCCGGGGACTATTGATTGCCACATGGTAGACCCGGACCGCGAACGTCGCTTCCTGGCCCTGCTGAACGCCAACCTGCCGGCCCTGAGCCGCCTCGCGGGCAGCTACGTGCGCAGCGCGGCCGAGCGCGAGGACCTGCTGCAGGACATCGCGCTGGCGCTGTGGCAGGCCCTGCCGCGCTTCCGGGGCGAGTGCTCGGAGCGCACCTTCCTGTTCCGTATCGCCCATAACCACTGCATCGACCACATCACCCGCCGCCGCCCCATGGCCTCGCTGCAGGAGCTGGAGCTCGACCCGGTGGACGGGCAGGCTTCGATCGAGACCCGCCTGAACGAGCAGCAGGACTCGGCCCGCCTGATGGAGGCGGTCCGGCGCCTGCCCCTGATCCAGCGCCAGGTGGTGGTGCTGGCCCTCGAGGACATGGATTACTCGGAAATCGCCCAGGTCCTGGGCATTACCGAGAACAACGTGGGGGTACGCCTCAACCGGGCGCGCGCGACCCTGCGTAAACTGATGGGAGAATGCCCATGAACGCCCAACCGGACTTCGGAGCGCTGAAGCGCCAGTGGCAGTCGGCCGCCCCGCCTCTGCCCGACATCGCCGCGCTGCGCGAGCGGGTCAGCGCCGACACGAAGGCGCACTGGCGGGCGCTGTTCTTCGTGATGGCGCTGACGGTGCTGATCCTGGCCGGCTCGCTGGCCTATGCGCTGCGCAGCCCCAACGAGGGCGCGTGGCTCAGCTTCGGCTTCTCCACCCTGTTCGCCACGCTGGTGTGGTCGGTGGCGCTGTGGATGTCGCGCGGCACGTGGCGGCCGCGGGATGACACCATCGCCGCCGCGCTCGACCTGTCGATCCGCCGCTGCCACTCGATGATCCTGGCCGCCCCGGTGGGCATCGCGCTGTACGTGCTGGGCCTGGTGGGCTCGCTGGCCTGGAAGGACCGGCTGTTCGGGGTGGACTGGTCCACCTTGCTCGGTACCCCGGCGATGATCGTGGCGGGCTGGATCGGCGCCCCCCTCTACGCCGCCGGCATGCTGTGGAACGCCCGCCGGCAGCGCGCGCGGCTGAAGGTGCTGATCGAACTCAAGCGCCAGCTCTTCGAAGGCTGACACGGGCAGCCGGGGGCGCTACCCTCGGAAAGTGATGCCCATTCCCTGGAAGCAACTGCTGACGTTCACCCCGCAGATCATCGATCTGTCGCGTGAACTGCTCAGGCGCGCGCGCAGCAAGCCGGAGGAAGGCCAGCTCGTGCGCGCCGCCGATCCGGGAGACCTCGCGCAACGCGTCACCGCGCTGGAGGAGAACGAGCGCCGCCAGGCCGAACTGGTGGAGCGCATGGCCACGCAGCAGGCCGAGCTGTCGCGCGCCGTGGTGACGCTGCATCGCCGGCAGCGCTGGCTGATCATCGCCGTGGTGGCGCTGGCGCTGGCGCTGGCCTGGCGGCTGTCGTTGGGCCCGGCCGGCTGACCGCGCCGGTCAGTCCAGCCTGCCGAAACGCTCCAGCTTGTCCAGCAGGCCCTTCTTGGCCAGCTCCGAGGCATAGATGTCGGGCGTGATCGCCTGCGTGGCGAGGCGCCGTCCCTCCGGTACCGGCTCCTTCGAGAAGGAGTTGAGCATCAGCATCACGCGCTCGCGCACCGCCGGCTCGAACTCCGGGTGCGTGAGGATGTACAGATCGTTGCGGCGGATGCCCTCGAGCACCAGCCGGCCCGCCTCCATCGGGTCCATGGCCACGGCCATGATGTCGATCGGCGGCGCGCCGGGCTTGAGCGGCGGCGGCTTCACCTCGCCGCGCGCGCCATGGGAGGCGGGGCGATTCCTCTCCACGTCGAAGATGCTCGACTTCACCAGCCCCGGGCAGAACACCGACACGCCGATGTTGCGTCCCTCCATCTCGGTGCGCAGGGACTCCATCATGCCCACCACCGCGAACTTGGCCGTGGCATAGACACCCAGCGTGCCGGCCACGATGCCGGCCGAGGAGGACGTGGAAACGATGTGCCCACCCTGGCCGTGCGCCAGCATGCGCGGCAGGAAGGTGCGCACGCCGTTGAACACGCCGTTGATGTTCACATCCATGGCCCAGTCCCAGTCCTGCCAGCTCACATTTGACAGAAGCGCCGGCAGGCCGATGCCGGCGTTGTTGACCAGCAGGTGCACCGGGCCGAACAGCCGCTCGGCCTCGTCCGCCGCGCGCGGCATGGCCTCGCGGTCGGTGGTGTCGAGGTGGATGGCGTGCACGCCCGGGTTGTCCTTCGGGAAGGACGCCAGCGCCGCGTCACGGTGGGCCTCGTTCTTGTAGGTGAACACCACCTTCATGCCGGCCGCCGACAGCGTGCGGGCGATGCCGAGGCCGATGCCGCTGGATCCACCGGTGACGAAGGCGGTCTTGCCCGCGACTTCCGCGAGCGGTGTCTGGACTGCCGGAACAGCTGCGCGCATGGCTTTCCCCCCCAGGATTCAAAGGCCTCGAATAGCGCTGAATCATTGATTCTGCAGCGGCTTATGCGCTCGCAGCAACAATAAATGGGGTTGTGCCGGCCCGCCGGAATCGCGGATGCTGCGCGACCCCTTATGGAAGACGCGCGCGCACAATATTTGCCCGACGAGATCGAGCGCGAGCACGTCGAGCTGGGTCTTCCGCCGGTCGAGGAAGAGGTCGCGAGGGCCCGCAAGTCCCCGCTGCTGCAGGTCATCACCTACGTGGTGATGGCGATGCTGGTGGCACTGGCCGGGTACCTGCTGTACCTGCTGTTCTCCGGCCAGCACCAGCGCACCGCCACCCAGATCCTGCTCGACACCGTGCAGGATCCGGCCTTCTGGTCGGCCTTCGGCGTGGGCCTCGTGGCGCAGATGATCGATGGCGCGCTGGGCATGGCCTATGGCGTCACCGCGAGCAGCTTCCTTTTGGCCACCGGGGCCTCGCCGCTGGTCGCCAGCGGCGCCACGCACCTGGCCGAGGTGTTCACCACCGGCATCTCCGGCGTGTCACACCTGCACATGGGCAACGTCAACAAGAAGCTGTTCTTCAGCCTGGTGATCCCCGGCGTCACCGGCGGGCTGCTGGGCACCTACGTGCTGGGCAACATCGACGGCGGCGTGCTCAAGCCCTGGATCAGCGGCTACCTGCTCCTGATGGGCCTGTACGTGCTGGCCAAGGCCTTCCGCAGGATCGTGCTGGTGAAGACCGACGTGCGGCCCTCGCGGGTGGCGCCGCTGGCCCTGTTCGGCAGCTTCATGGATGCCACCGGCGGTGGCGGCTGGGGGCCCATCGTGACCACCTCGCTGGTGGGCGCCGGGCATGATCCCCGCACCACCATCGGCTCGGTGAACTTCGCCGAGTTCTTCCTGACCGTGGCCGTGTCGGCGGCGTTCTTCTCCATCCTGGACGCCAGCATCTGGCTGACCGTCTCCGGGCTGGTGCTGGGGGGCATGTTCGCCGCCCCGTTCGCGGCCTACGTGACCGGGCACGTGAAGACCCGCTACCTGATGGTGCTGGTCGGGACGCTGATCAGCGGCATCAGCGCCTGGACCCTGTACAGGTCGCTGGTGGGTTAATATCCTTTGGTGAGCGCGGGCCGGGTTCGGCCCCCCGCAGGAATCTTCCGGGTGCGGGTGTAGTTCAATGGTAGAACTGCAGCTTCCCAAGCTGCTAACGTGGGTTCGATTCCCATCACCCGCTCCAACCTCCCCTCCGCTTCGCTTCGCCCTTCAGCGTGAAGCCCCCAATGCGAGGTGGGGGATCCACGGTGCAAACAAGGCTTCGGCCGAGGACGCGCCAGTGACCTGCTGGCTGCAGTGGATCGTGATGCCATGGCGGTCGTCGCCCGCGATCGCGATGAGCACGCCTTCGTCGGACTGCCCCTGCGGGGGGACCTGGATCACGTAGCGGCCGCCGTCGGGCAACCGGCCGACCACGGGAAGGACTTCGACGCCGCCCATCATTTCGAGCAGGTCCGCCCTCGCCTGCAACATCAGGTCGCGATGCTGGAAACCCATCTCGATGGGCGTGCGGTGGTTGGCGCTGGCCATCTGCAGGGTGAGTTGCGCGACCGGGAGCAACTCGCGCGCCTGCAAGTCCGCGGGAATCTGGGCCTGCATGTCGGTCAGGGTCAGGCGGCAGGAATGCCCGCCGCCCTCGTAGTCAACCTCGGCCAGCAGCCAGTCGCATCTGCGCGATCCACGATTCATGCCCGCGATGGCGGCGGCCGTGGGCAGCCTGGATGCCACGGCATTGCCCTCGCAGGTGTTCTCCGACGCTGTTCCCACGACGCCGGCCGGTTCCGCCTCGCCCTGCCCTTCAGATTCGCGGGCGACTCCATGGTCCGCTGCTTCGCATCCGGCGAACACAAGCAGCGACGCAAGCAGGGGGCCCCGCCAGGATTGGCGATCCAGTGGCACCGATCATGTCTCCCGTAGTTCATGGAAGTCTCGGCCTCTCCAGCACCGGCAGCAATACGCAAATGTGGCGGAGTTGCACGGAAATGCTGTTTACGATCACGATCCTCGCATGCGCTACCCTCATGCGGGATTCGCGTTTTCGAAGCAGCGTCCGGTCCCGGATGCGGACCATTGCGCCCTGGATACCAAACACGAACAGGCATGCGTCCGCAGATCATGGGAGACATTGGCTGGCGACTGGCCGAGGGATACCGTCCCGGACTCCTCGGGACATGCGTGCGGCTCCATGCGGACTTCTACTCCCGGCAGGCCGGTTTCGGCGCCTTCTTCGAAGGACAGGTCGCGGTCGGCATGGCGGAGTTCCTGCGGCGCCTCGACCGTCCCCGGAACGGCATCTGGTCCGCATTCGCCGGCGGGCGGATGCTCGGATGCATCGCCATGGACGGCGAGGACCTGGGGCGGAATGCCGGCCATCTCCGCTGGTTCATCGTGGATGGGGCGTGCCGTGGCCTGGGTATCGGCAAGGCCCTGCTCGCGACCGCGCTGCGGTTCGCGGACACGGCCGGTTTCGAGGAAGTCGAGCTGTGGACCTTCTCCGGCCTGGACGCCGCGCGCCATCTCTACGAACGGGCCGGCTTCCGGCTTGTGGAGGAAGCAACGGGCAACCGTTGGGGCGCGCAGGTGCGGGAGCAGCGCTTCATTCGGCCGCGGCACGGACTCCAGCCCCCGGCCGTCCTGGGCGAGCGCGAGCTGGTGTTTCCCGGCGATCCGGGCAACGGCCCCTGCAACAGCCTCGGCAACATCCGCAGCGATCCGCACATCGGCACCGAGGCGGGCGCCGGCGCAGGCAAGCCGCGCGCGCCGGGGGCAGACGCGCCGGCCGCTGCCTGCGCCAGGCGCCCGTGATCAGAGCGCCAGCGCCTCCTCCAGCACCGAGTAGTCGATCAGCTTCGCCAGCTCCTCGCGGCTGCGCGGCTCGCGGTTCATGTTCTTCGCCACCCATTGCTCCTCGGTCTCCAGCACGTCGAGCATGTCGGGGATGATGTGCACCGGGAATTCCATCTCCGGCCAGCCCCAGCCGATCTGCTCGTGGGTGTACCGGGTGATGCTGGAGACATGCGGCCAGTATTTCTCCGGTTCCTTCTTCAGCGCCGCGCTGGCATCGGCCACGGCGCGCACGAAGCGCACGATGGCGCGGCGCTTTTCGGGATCGGCGAGGTCGGGCGCGCGGGCGTGCAGGTTGAACACCTCGCGGTAGACGCTGCGATCCTGCAGCACGATGGCGTCGTCGCCGAGCTTGTGGATGGCGTCCTCGGGCTCGGGTTCCCAGATCGAGATCACGTCCACCTCGCCCTTCTGCAGGGCGTCGGACATCAGGTCGATGGATTCGAGCACGCTGGCGCCGCGCGGCAGGTTCACGAGGGTGACCTCGTCCTCGGAGATGCCGGCATGGCGCAGCATGGCGACGAGGTAGTAATGGGCCGAGGTCATGCGCGGGGTCATGATGCGCTTGCCGCGCAGGTCGGCGAGTGAGTTGATGCCGGCGGACTTCCTGCCGACCAGGCGGTAGAAGCTCTCGGTCACCGTCATGATGATGCGCAGGTCGGGATTGCGGATGGACTCGCGCAGCAGCTGGGTCTCGGCATTGGTGGCGAGGTCGGCCTCGCCGGAGGTGATGCGCGGGATGCCGCCCTCGTCCACGTTGACCTGCACCGGGTAGAAGCTGTTGGCGGCCACGAGGACGGGCGAGAGCTCGATCCAGTAGCTGCCCGAGACCCTGATGGGCGCCAGCGGCGCCTGCCGTGCCTCCTCACGGGAGGAGCCCGAAGAGCAGGCCCCGAGTGCAAGGCCGGCCGCAGCCAGCAGGGCGAGGCGCAAGGGCGTCGGGAGCAGGGATCCAATCCTTTTCATGAGCCGCATCTTCCTGTTCAGCAAGTGGATTGCCCCGCTGGCGCGGGGGCGCATGAACCTAACACTAAGGAAGCGCCGGGAAGGCCTTTTGCGTGAATCGGATCAAGTGCTGGCGCAGTGCGGAAGGGCGGCCGCAGCGGCCAGGCTTCGGAAACCGCAATCATGCGGCGGGAAGCCAGCGACGTCCCCCGGTGGTTTACCCGTGCACCAGCGGGCCCCGCGCCCATGGCGTGAAGGTCGACGAGCAGGACTGATCTTCACCTGTCCTGCTTCGCGGACTTCTCCAGCAGGGGCTCGTAGCGTTCCGGATGGGTCACCGGGTTGATGAACGGGAAGGTCTCGCGGCCCTTCGACTGTTCGTTGTAGGTGCGGCGCGAGGCGTACAGCCACTCGCCATCGATCTTCACCAGCCGGTCCATGTAGTGGCCGTGGCCGGCGATGCGCGGCTCGACGCCGCTGATCAGGACCCACGTCGCCTGCGCCACAGCGGAAAGTCCGTCCTCCGCCACGTCGATCACCATCGACGAGATGAAGTGCTTGGCATGGCCGTTGCCCCGTCCGTCGCTGCCCTCCGGCAGGTTCGACATCGCGCGCTCGCGCATGTCGCGGATGACCTGGGCGATCTGCTCGCGGCCCACGGCCTGGCCACCGCCATAGGTCAGCACGCCATCAGGTGCGAAAGCCGCGGCATAGGCCTCGGGATCGCGCCAGTCGAGCGCGAATATGTACTTGTAGGCCAGCTGCTCGATGTCGGCGCGCTCCTGCGCGGTGGGATTGCGCGCCGCGGCCGGCAGGGCGAGCAGCGCGCAGGAAAGGAGCAACAGCGGACGCAAGATGGACGGTCGCATGGAAGGGTCTCCTCTGCCAGCACGTGAGGGCGCCGAGCTTGGCGCGACGCCCCCACCGGCGCAAGCGCGGCACGAAACCGCCGGCACCAGGCCACGAGGCCTCAGGCGGCCCTCGCCTCGCGCCGATGCACCATGCGGTACAGCGCCGGCAGCACCAGCAGGGTCAGCAGCGTCGAGGACAGGATGCCGCCGATCACCACCGTGGCCAGCGGCCGCTGCACCTCGGCACCGGTGCCCACGTTGAAGGCCATGGGCACGAAGCCGAGGCTGGCGACCAGTGCCGTCATCAGCACGGGCCGCAGGCGCGCCAGCGCGCCCTCGGTGATGGCCTGGTCCAGCGTCCGCCCCTGGCTGCGCAACCGGCGGATGAAGCTGATCATCACCAGGCCGTTCAACACCGCCACGCCGGACAGCGCGATGAAGCCGACGCCGGCGGAAATGGACAGCGGAATGCCGCGCAGCCACAGCGCCGCGACACCGCCGGTGAGGGCCAGCGGCACGCCGCTGAACACGATGGCGGCGTCCTTGGCCGATCCGAAGGCCATGAACAGGAGGCCGAAGATCATCAGCAGCACCAGCGGCACCACGACGGCCAGCCGCTGGCCGGCGGAGATGAGCTGCTCGAAGGTGCCGCCGTACTCGATCCAGTAGCCCTCGGGCAGCGCGACACGCTCGCCGACGGCCTCGCGCAGCTCGGCGACGAAGGAACCCAGGTCGCGGCCGCGCACGTTGGCGGTGACCGCGACACGGCGCTTGCCGTTCTCGCGGCCGATCTGGTTCGGGCCCCGGGTCACCTCGATGCGCGCCAGTTCGCCGAGCGGTACCCAGCGGTCCACCGCGTCCACGGCAAGGCTCGCCGTGGACGCGGGCCTGGAGGCGGGCAGGGACACCGGAACGGGCAGCGAGGCCAGCATGCGCGGATCGGTGCGCAGCGCCTCGGGCAGGCGCACGACGATGTCGAAGCGCCGGTCGCCTTCGAAGAGCTGGCCGGCGGGCGCGCCGCCGATCGCGGCCGCGACGGTGTCCTGCACTTCCTGCACCGACAGGCCGTGGCGCGCCAGGGCGGCCGGATCGGGTGAAACCGTCAGCAGCGGCAGGCCGGTGACCTGCTCCAGCTTCACGTCCGCGGCGCCGTCGATGCCGGCGGCGATGTGCTCCACCTCCTCGCCCAGGCGCA
>QGUX01000298.1 GCA_003242275.1 Pseudomonadota bacterium
GTTGGGAAATTTTATTAGTAGGTGAGGTAGTCCCACACCCAGAAGCGGCGGTGGTCACGCGCGATCCACGAACCGGTGAACTCGCCATCCACCGACTGCGGCTCGGTCAGCGTCCACTCCACGGTCCCGTATACGTTCGGGGCCGTCCCGAAGGTGCCGGTGATGCGGCTCAACTGCTGGTCCGGGTTGACGCCCAGGCCGAAGGTGAACCTGGACTTGCTGACGCTGTGGAGCACCGCATGCCAGATGCCGATGCCCGCACCGGCCTCGGGCGTGCCGGTCAGCACCGGATCGGGCATGGCGCTCAGGCCGGCGGTGCCATTGCGGCCCGCCCCGGAGCTCAGCGGCTGCGGCACCGTGCCGAAATCATCCGGGAAGGCACCGGTCGGGTTGGTGTCGGTGATCAGCGTGAAGCGGATGACGCCGTCGGGCGTGGAAGGATCGCCGTCCGGGTCTTCGTAGTCGTAGAAGCCATGCTCGACCTGCGCCGAATAGCCGGTCGGGCTGACGCCAGGCTCGGGCATCGCGCGCGTCACGCGCGCATGCGTGCCGAACAGGAAGGTGCCGTCGTCGAAGAAGGTCAGCATGTCGCTGCTGCCCGAGTTGTGCTTGGTGGTGTCGTAGTTGTCGTAGGTCACCGTCAGCGGGTCGCTGCCCGGCTTGGTGTACACCCACTTCGTCGGGCGATAGGTGCCGGCCAGGGTCTTCTCCGGCGTCGGCCGCGCGCGGCAGAACACGTTCAGGCGGGTGCCCCATGCGCGGGTGTTCGGCGCCGCGCCCAGCGCGGCCTTCTCCGTGATGTCGACCGGGTTGAACGTGCCGGTGCGATACAGGGACACCGCGCCGCCGTCGCCCACCACGCAGGTGCGACCGGTGGGGTGGTTGACCACCACCACGTCGTAGATCGCATCCACCGTGCTGGAAAAGTACAGCGGGTCACCATTCTCGTCACTGAAGGTGAACAGCCCGTACCCGTCCACGGCATAGCGGGCCTTGGGCACCGCCTGCACGTCGCGGATCTCGAGCACCAGGCAGTCCGGATCCTCCATGCGCTCGGCCAGCGTCGCGCCGTCGCAGCCCGGGAACGTGCCGGCCTCCGTGCCGCCGCCCGGCGGGGCGCTGTAGGCCACCGATCCGGAGATCTTGAACTGGCAGGCCGAGGTGGTCTGCGACAGCGAAAGACCCACGTAGGGACCCGTGGCGGCCGAGCCGACGTTGTTGGCCGGATTCGAGCCGGTGGCGCCGGTGATCTGGCAACGGGCTTCCTTGCCCTCCGGGTCGGTGAATACCGCGCTGACCGACCACGTGAATGCCGTCGGCTGCCCGGCGGCGTTGTAGAGCGTCTTCGGGAACACCAGGTGCAGGTGGCCGTCGTCGCCGAGGACGGCTTCAGTGGCCGGCTTGGCATACATCTGCTCGCCGGTGGTCAGGATCACCCGTGCCTCCGGCAGCGCCGCGAACACCTCCGGCGTTGCCGGGATCCTCACGGTGAGGTCATAGCGGTCGATGCTGGACACGCATTCGATGACCACATTGGTCGCCACGCCCTTGGCGATCGTGCCGGTCTGGCCGCTCACCGGCGTGCAGGTCTTGCCGAAGGGCTGCCCCACCACCCTCACGTTGTACTGGGTGCCCACCTCCAGCGAGCCGAAGGTGAAGGGCAGTGGCTCGGGCTCGTCGGTCGGATGGGACGGCTGGGCGCCCAGGAAGCTCGCGGCATCGTCCGGATTGGTGTTGTACGCCAGCGTGATGCTGCGCCCGCCACCCAGGCCGTAGATCACGCCCTTGAGCACCTCGCGCTCGGTCGGCAGCGGCGTGTAGGGCCCGGACTGCACGTCCTTGATGGAGTCGCAGCCGGCGAGCACCAGCGCACATACGGCGCCCGTCCAGAGCAGCGACCGGTTCTTGTTGGTATTCATGTAATCCCCCACGAACATGTTCGTTTGCGACGGGGCGGCGGTGCATGGCCGCCGCCCGCTCTCCGGCTATTCCTCAGAACTGCGTCTGGATGCCCATGCGGTACGAGCGACCCAGCGTGTCGTGGAAGCCCGCGGTGGCACCCGAGAGGCCGCCACCGGTGAACGGCGGCGACTTGTCGAACAGGTTGCTGATCGACAGGTAGACGCGGAACTGCCGCATGTTCGCAACCTTGAGGTTGTACGAGGTCGTCATGTCGAACTTGGCGTACGGCTTGACGGTGTTGTTGTCCACCGAAGCGTTGCTCGGACGGCCGTCCTCGGCGTAGTAGCCGGGCTGGTTCGGGTCGTCGATCCAGCGCTTGTTCATCTTCGCGCCGCCGATGTAGCGCATCACCAGCGAGGAGGTGAAGTCACCCTTGATGTAGCTGGCCGTGACGTTGCCGCTCCACGCGGGCGTCGCCGCCACGCCCGGAATGAACACGTCGCTGCGGATCTGGCCCACCATGTCCACGCAGAGGTAGCGGTTCACCACGTAGGGCCCGAAGCCGATGTTCCTGAACTGGCCCGTGGACGGGTCGTTGTTCTCGTAGTTCATCGGATCGGCCCGGTCCAGGGCCGCGCCGCACTCGCCGCTCGGGTTCGGCCCGTAGTAGCCGAACGGGCTCGACTGCTGCTGGACGCCGGAGGACTCCAGTGCGCGGGTGGCACGCACGTTCAGCGCCACCGATCCCGGCACCGACTCGAACAGCCGGTTCAGCGGGAAGGTGTAGCTCACGTTGAAGTCCAGGCCGCGGCGCTGGTACGGCAGCCCGTTGGCCGGGCGCGCCGAGTTGTAGGACACGAGGTCCTCCACGTTGATCGTGCCCGGGATCGGATTGCCGTTGTCGTCGAGCATTTCCGCGAAGGTCAGCTCACGGCAGGGCTCGAGGTCGAAATTCGGCGGCAGCGGGGTCTCGCCGGTCTCCAGGAAGTAGTCCGCCGTACGCCCGCCGTTGCTGCCCTCGAAGCAGGCCGTCACCGGGTTGGAAGCGTTGAACGGCGTGTTGATGCCGTCCTTCACCTTGATGTCGAAGTAGTCCATCGAGAAGCGCAGGCCCTGCAGCGATCCGCCCGGCGAGAGCACGAGTCCCAGGGTCAGGGTGTCGCTCCTCTCGGGCTTCAGGTTGGCATTGCCCACGCGCACCTGGCCATAGAGCTCCTGCTGGTTCTCGTTGCTGGTGATGGTGCCGGCGCGCCACGGGTTGCGGATCGTGAACTCGTCCGGAATGCCGGGCTGGTAGATGAACAGGTCGCGGTAATCGGCAGCGCGCAGGTCGCGCGAACGCGTCAGGCGCAGGCGTACCCAGTCGAAGGGCTCGTACAGCGCGGAGAACTTCCAGTTCGGCGTCCTCTGCGTGGCCGACTCGCCCGTCGTGCCGGCGCCGCCCTTG
>QGUX01000068.1 GCA_003242275.1 Pseudomonadota bacterium
CGGCAAGTCGCCGCAGCAGACCGGCTACTTCGTACGCACGCCCGAGATGCGGCAGGAGACCGCCGTGCTGGCCAGCGTGCTCTACCTGCTCGGCGTGGTGCCGCTCTCGCACGTGGCCGACGCCACGCGACTGCTGCCCGGCATGCAGCGCGGCGAGGCGCTGTGCGCCGCCTTCGAGACCTACCGCCGCCTCGTGCCCGACTCGCGCATCAGCTTCGAGCACGCCGTGTTCCTGGTGCTGGCGCTGGCCCGCGGCGACGAGCTGCGCGCCACGCACTGCACCGACTGCACCGCGCTGATCGTCATCGACCGCTACGCGCCCACGGCCAGGCGCTGCCTGGCCTGCGAGCTGTCGGCCCAGGGGCGGCTGGCGTTCGACTGACCGGACGCACGCGATCCGCGGCCGTTGCGATAGGATGCCCGCCATTCCAGTGACCGCAGGCATCGGGGGATGACGGCATGATCTTCGTTTCAGGCGCGAACGGGCAGCTCGCCAGGGCCGTCATCAACACCCTGCTCGAAGCCGGTCGCGGCAGTTCGCTCATCGTCGGCACCCGCAACGTGAATTCGGACTTCGCCCGTGGGCTGGCCGCGCGCGGCGTGACGGTGCGCCACGCGGATTACCGCGACCCCGCACTGATGCGCCAGGCGCTCGAGGGCGTCGAGAAGGCCCTGCTCATTCCCACCTACGACACCAACGACGTCCGCCTGCAGCAGAACCTCAACGCGCTGGAGGCCGCCCGCGCCGCCGGCGTGCGCCACGTGGTCTATCCCAGCTTCCTCAATGCCGAATCGAAGCGGGTGGAACACAGCCGGCTGGTGCACTACCCCACCGAGCAGGCCATCCGCGCCTCAGGCCTGGGCTTCACCATCCTGCGCCATGCGCTGTATGCCGACGTCCTCATCGGCGACCTGCAGCAGACACTGGCCAGCGGCCTGTTCCAGCGCCCGGGTGGCAAGGCCCGCTGCGCCTATGCAGCGCGCGCGGACCTGGGCGTATCGGCCGCGACCATCCTGATGCGCGAGGAGCCCAGCGGCCGCACGTATACGGAGACCATGGACCGCACCTACAACGGCGAGGAGATCGCGGCGCTGATGAGCGAGGTGTTCGGCCGCCCGGTGCGCTACGAGTCCATCCCCACGGCCGACTGGCCGCGTTTCATGCACGAGCGCTGGGGCCTGCCGATGGAACTGGCCAACAGCGTCATCGGCACCACCCAGGCCATCGAGGCCGGCGAATTCGACCTGGTCACCTCGGACTACCGCGCGATCACCGGCCGTCCGGCGCGCGACATGCGGCAGTTCCTCGAATCGGTGCGCGACGCCCTGCCGGCCTGAACGGCCACCGGGCAACGAAACCTGCCAGGGGCGCTGCGCCTTCGACCGGTCCCGGCGAAACCCGCCGGCACGGAACGTTCAGCCGCCATTCGGGCCGGCGTTGCTATGATCGTCGGCGACAATGCCCCTCTCCTTTTTCAATGTCCGCCACCGCGCGGTCCGCTGGGTGCTGGCCGCACTGTTCGCGGTGGCGGCGTCGCCGGTCCGCGCCGGCATCGACGTGCAGATCGAGGGCATCGAGGGCGAGCTGCGCAACAACGTGCAGATCTTCCTCAGCGTCGAGCGCTACCGCGGCCGCGACGACGTCGACGAGGACACCATGCAGCGCCTGTTCGACCGCATCGACAACGAGGTGCGGCGGGCGCTTCGCCCCCTGGGCTACTACGACCCCGAGGTCGATGCCAGTTTCGCAAGGCGCAACAATGACTGGCTGGTGCGCATCCGGGTGATCCCCGGCGAGCCGGTGCGCCTGCGCGAGCTGTCGATCAACATCGAGGGACCCGGGGCTGACGACCCGGTGTTCAACGGCATCCGCACCCAGACCGCATTGCGCGAGGGCATGCGCCTGCACCACGGCGCCTACGAGGAGGTCAAGGGCGCGATGGTGCGCGTGGCGGCGGCCAACGGCTACCTCGCGGCCCGCCTCGTGCACAGCGAGATGCTGGTGGACCCGGTGGCGCACGTGGCCGGCATCAAGCTCACGCTGGACACCGGCCCGCGCTACCGCTTCGGCGAGGTCCACATCGACCAGAACGTGATCCGCCCGTCGCTGATGCAGCGCTTCGTGCGCTTCCGCGAGGGCGATCCCTACAGCGTCAACGAGCTGCTGCGCACGCAGTTCGCGCTGGACGACAGCCTGTACTTCTCGCGCGTGGACGTGACCGCCGGCGACCCGGACCCGGAGACGCTGACGGTGCCGGTCTCCATCTCGGTGGCCAAGAGCCGCCCCACATTGACGCTGGGCGGCGGCTACGGCACCGACACCAAGGTGCGCGGCACGCTGGGCTGGACCGACTCGCGCGTCAACGACAAGGGCCACCGCCTGCGCTTCGAGCTAGAAGCCTCGGAGAACCGGCGCACCATCGACTCGCGCTACGACATTCCCATCGGCGACCCGGCACTGGAGAAGTTCTCGGTGGAGCTGTTCAACAAGCTCACCGAGCAGCCGGACAACGACACCAACGAGACCACGCTCCGGCCCTCGGTCACGCGCGTGCACAACCGCTGGCAGACGGTGACCTCGCTGTCGGCCACGCGCACCACCAACCGCGGCGCGGGCGGCAACTTCGCCACCAACCTGTTCGTGCCCGGCTTCGTGCTCGCCTCGGTGCCCGAGGGCTTCCTCGGCGAGGCGCTGTTCTCGCGCGGCTTCTACGGCGAGCTGCTCGGCTCGCACGAGTCGCTGGGTTCGCGCACCGACTTCCTGCGCCTGGAGGTGCAGCTCGAGCGTTTCATCGACCTCAACTACTTCTGGCACCTGTACCTGCGCAGCCAGATCGGCACCCTGTGGGTCGAGGACTTCGAGGAGCTGGCGTTCATCTACCGCTTCCTCGCCGGCGGCGACCGCAGCGTGCGCGGCTTCGGCCACCAGACCCTCTCTCCCACGCGCACCACCGTCGACGAGGAGGGCAACACCAGCGTCGACGTGGTGGGCGGCAAGCACCTGTTCACCGGCACGGTGGAACTGATCCGCGACCTGCCGCGCAACCTCGCCATCGCGGCGTTCATCGACGCCGGCAACGCCTTCAACCACTGGGGCGACGCGCTGGAGTATTCGGCCGGGCTCGGCTTCCGCTACCGCCTGCCGGTGCTGTCCATCGGCATCGACGTGGCCAAGCCGCTGTCCACCGACGGCAAGTACCGCCTGCACCTGAACATCACGCCCAAGCTATGACCCGGCGCCGCAAGATCCTGCTCGCACTGCTGGCGCCACTGCTGCTGGTGCCCACCGGCGTGCTGTACTGGGTGGCCACCACCGAGGCCGGCCTGCGCTTCGCGCTCGATCGCGTGCGCAAGGTCGGCCCCGTCGTGATCACCACCAGGGACGTGCGCGGCACGCTGGTGGACGGCATCGAGGTGGGCTTCCTGCGCGTGCAGCACCGGCTGTCCGACACGCGCGTCGAGGGCGCCAGCGGCCGCATCAGCCTCTGGCCGCTGCTGATCTCGCGGCAGATCGACGTGCCGCGCCTCACCGCGCGCCGCGTCGAGGTGATCCTGCTCGAGGATGACTCGCCGCCGCGCCAGGGCGAACCGCGCTTCCTGCCGCCGATGCTGCGCATCGATGCCGACGCGGTGCGGGTGGAGGAGGTGGCGCTGACGCTGCGCAACGGCCGCGAGCTGCTGTTCCGCAACGTCAGCGGCGGCGTGACGCTGGTGCACAAGCGGCTCGGCGTTCGCGAGGCCAGCGTGGACTGGGAGGACTGGCATCTCGCCGGCGCGATGCGCCTTGCGGCCGCCCGTCCCTACGGGCTCGACGGCCAGCTCGAGGCCACCTGGCGCCCGGACAACCAGCCGGAATGGCGCATGAGCGCCAGCTTCGACGGCGACCTCGACGAACTGCCCTTCCGCCTCGACGTGTCCGAACCCTTCAACGCCGACGTCAGGGGCAGCGCGGTGCTGCGCGGCGACTGGCGCTTCACCGGCCATGCGCTGGCGCGCGACTTCGACCTCACCGAGTTCGGCGGCAGCGGCGCGCTGGGCATCCTGTCGGGCGAACTCGACGTCACCTACGATGCCGAAGGCATCCGCGCCAGCGGCCAGGTCACGCCGCCGGGACTGGAGGCCGGCGCCTTCGACGTGGACTTCGACGGCGAGTACCGCGACCGGCGGCTCACCATCCGCGACGCCGACATCCTGCATCGTCCGTCCGGTTCGCGCGCGCTGGTGCGTGGCACGGTGCAGCTCGAGCCCGGCGTGCAGCGTCTCGCGCTGAGCGGCCACTGGAGCACGCTGCGCTGGCCGCTGGCCGCCGCCGAACCCGCCTTCACCAGCCCGCGCGGCACCTTCACGCTCGAGGGCACCAGGCCCTGGCGAGTGGATGCCGAGGGCGAGGTCCTCACCGCGGACCTGCCGCCCATCCCCGCGCGCGCGCGCGGCCGGCTCGACGGCGATTCCTTCCAGATCGACGAGGGCGAGCTCGAACTCTTCGGCGGCCGCGCCCGCCTCACCGGCGAGGCACGCTGGAATCCGCAGCAGAGCTGGCGGGTGCGCGGCCACATGGACGGCATGCAGACCGCGCCGCTGCGCGAGGACCTGCCCGGCCGGCTCGACTTCGACTTCACCGCGCGCGGCGCGCCCTTCGGCGCCGAGGGCGACCTGGAGCTGGCGCTGGCGGAGGTCACCGGCGAGCTGCGCGCCCAGCCGGCGCGTGGCAGCGGCCTCATCTCGCGCGCCGGCAACAGCACCGACTGGCGTTTCCAGGACGTCTACCTTGCCGTGGGCCGCACCCGGATCGAACTGGACGGCCGCCTCGGCGAGACCAGCCGCGACCTCGCCTTCCGCATCGCCGCCGAGGACCTCAGCCTCATCGACCCGGAAGCGCGCGGCCGGCTGCGCGCCAGCGGCCGCTTCGCCGGCAGCGACGCGCGCCCGGTGCTGCGCGTGGTGGCCGAGGGCGGCGACTTCGAATGGCGCGACGCCTCGCTGGCCGCGCTGGAGGCCGACGTCGAGCTCGACCTCGGCACCGAGCCCGGCCGTGCCGCCGGCAGCGTCTCCCTGCAGCGGTTCACGCTCGGCGCCCGCACCATCGACAGCGCCAACCTCGCGCTCACCGGCTCCGGCTCGAACCAGCGCCTGACCGTCGCCGTGGACGCCGCGCCGCTGCGCACCCGCATGCAGGCACAGGGCGGCCTGCGCGGCACACTGTGGCAGGGCGAGATCACCCAGCTCACCATCGAGCAGGCCGAGCGTTCCCTGCTGCGCAACGAGACCACTGCGCCGCTGACGCTGGGCCTCAGGGAGTTCGCCATCGGCCAGCTCTGCCTGATGGGCGAGACCGAGCGGCTGTGCGGCAGCAGCAGCCGCGACCCCGACGGCGCCTGGGACGCCAATGTGTCGGCCGACATGCTGCCGCTGTCCACGCTCACCGCGGGCCTGAGCCAGGACTACACCTACGAGGGCACCATCGACGTGCGCGGCGAGCTCACCGGCCGTCCCGGCGCGCTGCCCACCGGGCTCATCTCCGGGCACCTCGTCGACGCGCGCCTGCGCCACCGCATCGGCAGCAACCGCGAGCAGGTGATGTCGCTGGGCACGGGCACCATCGACGCCAACGCCTCCACCGAGACCTTCTCGCTGCGCGTGGGCCTCGATGCCGGCGAGGCCGGCAGCATCCAGGGCCGCCTCGACGGCGAGCGGCTCGGCGCCACCTGGCGCGAGCATCCCATCCGCGGCTCGCTCGACGCGCGCACCGACAGCCTGTCGCTGGTCGACATCTACGTGGTGGAGATCGACCGCGCCACCGGCAAGCTGGCCACGCGCGTGGACATCGGCGGCACGCTGGGCCAGCCCATCATCAACGGCACGCTCGAGATCCGCGACGCCGCGCTCGACCTCTACCAGATCAACCTCGCGCTGCGCGAGCTGGCGCTGGATGCACACTTCGACAACGACGCGCTGCGGCTCGACGGCAGCTCGCGCGTCGGCGACGGGCGCGCACAGTTCACCGGCCGCCTGAGCTGGCGCGGCGGCGAACCCTACGGCGAGCTGCGCATGCAGGGCGATCGCCTGCTGCTGGTCAACGTGCCCGAGGCTCGGATCCTCGCCTCGCCGGACCTGGACTTCAGCATCGCTGGCCGGCGCATCGACGTGAAGGGCGAGGTGGTGCTGCCCTACGCGCGCATCGAGCCCGCCGACCTCACCAGCGCCGTGCTGTCCTCCAGCGACGAGATACTGGTGGGCGATGAGCCGCCCGATCCCTCGCAACGCTGGAACGTGCACAGCAACATCCGCCTGTCGCTGGGCAATGACGTGCGGCTGGAATCCCTCGGACTGTCCGCCCGCCTGGGCGGCGCGCTCGAAGTGCGCAGCGAGGGAGAGCAGGCCAGCCGCGGCATCGGCGAGCTGGTGGTCACCGAGGGCCGCTACCAGGCGCTGGGCCGCATGCTGGACATCGAGCGCGGGCGGCTGATCTACAACAACGTGCCGCTGAACGATCCCGGCATCGAACTGCGCGCGCAGAAGGTGTTCCCCGAGGCTACCGCCGGCGTCAACGTGCGCGGCAGCCTGCGCGAGCCGCGGCTCACGTTCTATTCCGAGCCGTCGATGCCGCAGTCGCAGATCGCCTCGCTGATCCTGGCCGGCGGCTCGATCCAGTCGCTGTCGGACAACCAGGCCCCCGGCGCCGCGCGCAACGACCTGCTGGCACAGGGCGGCGCCATCCTCGCGCAGCGCGTGGGCGCGCAGGTGGGCGTGGACGACGTGGGCATCGAGTCCGACCCGCAGAACGAGAACCAGGCCAGCCTGGTGCTGGGCAAGTACCTGTCGGACCGCCTGTACGTCTCCTACGGCATCTCGCTGGCCGAGGCCATCAACACGCTCAAGCTCCGCTGGACCATCAACCAGCGCTGGACGGTGAAGACCGAGGCGGGGCAGGAGCGCAGCGCGGACATCGTCTACACGCTGAAGAAGTAGCCCTCAGCGCGCGTCCGCGTTCGCGTCGATCCACTCGTTGATCAGCCGCCGCGAGATCGCATGCGGCGGCGGCAGGCGCACCTCGCCTGACAGCAGTTCCTCGCGCGTGAACCAGCGCGCATCCTCCAGCTCGCCGTCGTTCAGTACCGGCGTCGCATGCTCCACGCGCGCGATGAATCCCAGCATCAGCGACGACGGAAACGGCCAGGGCTGCGAGGAGTGGTAGGCAATGTGCAGCACGCCGACGCCAACTTCCTCGCGCAGCTCGCGGCGCACCGCATCCTCCAGCGACTCGCCCGGCTCGACGAATCCGGCGATGGTGGAGTAGCGCCCCGGCGGCCAGCTCGCCTGCCGCCCGAGCAGGGCGCGTTCGCCGTCATGCGCCAGCACGATCACCGCCGGATCGATGCGCGGGAAGCCTACCTGCCCGCACGCGGCGCACCGCCGCGCATGGCCCGCCCGCTCGGGCGCGGTCGGCGCGCCGCAGCGCCCGCAGAAGCGGTGGTTCCCATGCCACAGGTGCAGCGCCCGCGCATACGCCGCCAGCCCCGCCTCGCCGGGCGGCAGCTCCGCCGCCAGCGGCCGCAGCTCGGCGAAGGCCTCGCCCTCCACCGTGCGCGCCGCCTCCTCCGGCAGGTCCACCAGCAGCACGCGCCGCTCCTCGTACCAGCCCAGCAGCACCGCCCGCTCCGGCGCCAGCGCCGCGGCGATGCGCGGATCATCCGCGCCCAACAGCGCCAGCCGCGGGCCCTCCTCCGGCGCGTTGCGCACCAGCGCCGCGCCCTCCCGCATGGCCAGGAACAGCGCCGCCGGATCGTGCCGCGCCTGCTCGAACCAGTCCGCCGCCAGCCGCTCCTCGGCGCGGCGATCCAGGTAGGGCCCGGCGAAGTGGTTGTCCCCGCTCATGCGCCCCATGCTAGCAATGTGAAGTGACCGGCAGTGGACACCCCCGCGCAAGTGTACTATTGTACGCGTACACTAGTTCGGTGCCAGGATGTTCATCCTCAATCCCCATTCCAGCGTGCCCATCTACCAGCAGCTCATCGAGCAGGTGCGCCGCATGGTGGCCAGCGGGCAGCTCGCCCCGGGCACCGAACTGCCCTCGGTGCGCGAGATGGCGCAGCTGCACACCGTGCACCCGATGACCATCTCCAAGGCGTACAGCCTGCTCGAGGCCGAGGGCCTGCTCGAGCGCCACCGCGGCAAGCCCATGCGCGTGGCGCAGCCGCGCCGGGAACAGCTCTCGGTGGCGGCGCGCCTGAAGCAGCTCGATCCGCAGCTCGACGCGCTGGTGCTGTCCGCGAAGCAGCTCGAACTGTCCACCGACGACGTGATCGCCCAACTGAAGAGGAAGATGGGAGCCAAGCCATGAGTGCCGCCGCAGTCAGACTCCAGGACCTCACCAAGTCCTTCGGCCGGCACCAGGTGCTCGCCGGCATCACCACCGAGGTGCATCCCGGCGAC
The DNA here is from genome assembly GCA_003242275.1 of Pseudomonadota bacterium. The sequence goes on from QGUX01000068.1 coordinate 8,434, forward strand.
GTGGTCGGCGTCATCGGCAAGAACGGCGCCGGCAAGACCACGCTGCTGGAGACCCTGCTGGGCTTCTCCCCGCCCACCAGCGGCACCGCGCAGGTGTTCGGCGAGGAAGCCACGCAGATGTCGAACGCGGTGAAGGCGCGCATCGGCTTCGTGCCGCAGCAGGAGGAGCTGCTGCCCACGCTCACCGGCCGCCGCCAGCTCGCGCTCAATGGCTGCTTCTACCGCAACTGGGACCACGCACTCATCGAGCGCCTTGCGCGCGAGTGGGAGGTGCCGCTGGACCGCCGCGTGGGCGCCCTCTCGAGCGGGGAGCGCCAGAAGCTCGCCACGCTGATGGCGCTGGGCAACCACCCGGACCTGCTGGTGCTGGACGAGCCGGTGGCGGCCCTCGACCCGCTGGCGCGGCGGCGCTTCCTGCAGCAGCTGCTGGAGATCGCGGCCGACCCCAGCCGGGCGGTGATCTTTTCCTCGCACATCGTGTCCGACCTCGAGCGCGTGGCCAACCGCATCTGGATCCTGCGCGACGGCGTCCTACTGTGGGACGGCGACACCGACGCGCTGAAGCAGTCGGTGAAGCGCCTGCACATCACCGCCCGTCGCCCGCTGCCTTCGGACATCGGCGTGCCCCGCCAGCTGTCGATGCGCCGCGGCGCCGGCGGAACCACCGTCACGGTCACGGTGCGCGACCTGGAGGATTCGCTGGTGCCACGGCTCGAACAACGCCTCGACGCCCACGTGGAAATCGAGGGCCTGGGCCTCGAGGACATCTTCCTGGAGATCCACTCATGAAAGCCGCCCTGCGCATGGCGCTGGCCTACTTCTCCATCGTGCCGCTGCAGCGCTGGCTGAACCTCGCCGCGCTGCTGCTGTTCGTCGCGGCCGTCATCACGGGCAGCCGGGCAGGAAGCCTCGCCGCCCGCAGCATGGCCATGGGCATGACCATCTTCGCCACGCTGCTGGCGGTCATGGTTCCCGCCTTGATGGGAGGCGTCGCGATGCGCATGGCCTCCACCCGCACGCTGCTGCACCTGCGTCCGCACGGCCGGATGACGATGGTGGTGGCCGCGACGCTCGTCATCACCGCGCTGGCCGCGTTGTGCGTGCTGCCCGGCGAGTTCGGCGCATGGCTGCGCGTGCCCGGGGCGCGCCCCGCGGGCGCCCCGCTCCTGCCGGTCTTCCAGGTGTGCTGGGCGGTGCTGGCGCTGGCGTGGATCTCGATCTTCGCCTTCAGCTTCTCGCGCTATGCGTTCGGCCTGATTGGCATGATTCCCGTGGTCACGATGGGCCTGGGCAGCAGGCTCATGCCGGTGATCCCCAGCGCCACGTGGGTGATGGCCTTCGGCCTCGTGGCCTGGGTGCTGTTCGGGCGCTGGTACCAGCGGGTGGACAGCCTCTCGCGGCCGGTGTCGCTCATGACGGGCGCCACCTGGGACGGCCGGGACTATTCCTGGCTGAACTGGCTCGTCGACCGGTTCAGGAGCGATGGCGCGGTGTCGAGGAAGGAGGCGGAGTTCGTCTTCCTCGTCGGCGGCCGCCCGATGGTCCATGTCCTCGTCGGCCTGTGGGTGGCATTCATCTTCCTCGCCGTGCACCTGCTGACCGGCCTCGGCCGCCACCGCCCTCCCTCCGGGCAGATGCTGTACATGCTGCCCTTCGTCGCCTTCTATCCGGTCACGCTCTGCTACAACCTCACGCGCCGCTCGCGCCTGCTGTGGCTGCGCACCGGCCTGGACCGGCCGGCGCTGTTCCGCCTCACCGAGAGCCTGGGACTGCGCGCGCTGCTCTGGTCCTGGTCCATCGTCGCCGTCGTCACCGGCCTCGTCGCGGTGTTCCTCGACGGCTACCCGCCGCGCTTCGTGCTCGAGTTCATGGCGCCCCAGATGGGCCTGGCCGCCTGCCTGGCCTATGTCGGGCTGGCGCTGGTGCGGGACTGGTCCTTCGGCGACGTGCTGCTCGCCATCGGGGGGATGGTGATGTTCATCGCCGCGACGGTCGCCTCGGTGCCGACGCTGCGCAGCGCGAACTCCATCGCCCCCGCGGTGATGCTGCCCGTCACGCTGGTGTTCCTCGTCCTGCTGCGTTCGCTGGCGGCGCAACGCTGGCGCACGCTCGACTGGCGCCTCGCGCGCCTTCCCCAGGCCGGCGCAAGGAGTGAGAAATGAACCGCGTATCCTCGCCGGCCCTCGATCGCCTCCCCCTGCTGCGGCTGCCGCGGCGGCTGCTCGCCGGACCGCTGGCGGTGCTGTCGATCACCCTGCTGGTGCCGCTGGTCATCCTGTTCGGCTGAGGGTGTCCGGGTTCTGGTTATCACCCACCCGCTGCACATCGACAGCCTCCCCGGAACCTTCCATCATCGTGGATGACCGGCGACGGCGCCGCATGCCGCACAACAGGGAGCGCTCCATGTCCGTCCTCCGACTCTGCGGCTTCGTGCTGCCGCTGGCCGCCACGCTGCCGCTGCACGCGGCGCCCGTCACCTCGCTGAAGTCCGAAGTCACCTACGAGCTGCTGCCCGATGGCAGTTCCGTGGTCGAGCGGATCCAGGTCACGCGGCTCAACGAACAGGTCGCCGTCACCGGCGCCGGCCAGGCCGGCATCCAGTACAGCGACGGGCTGCACCAGGTGGAGATCATCGAGGCCTACACCACGACGAAGGACGGCCAGCGTGTCGACGTGCCCGCCGACCGCATCTTCACGCAGCAGTTGCCGGTCAGCGCCGGCGCCCCGGCCTTCAGCGACCAGCGCGTGCGGATGGTGGTGTTCCCGCAGCTGGAGATCGGCGCCACCGTCACGCTGCACTATCGCAGCACGCAGTCGAAAGCCTGGCTGCCCGGGGTGTACACCGGCGGCGAGGTCTTCAGCCGCTTCGGGGATTCCGAATCCGGCAGGACCGTGGTGCTGCGCGCGCCGGCCGGCGTGACCTTGCACACCTTCGGGCGCGACGTGGAGGGCGGCGAGGTGGACTCCGGCAAGCCCGGCACCCGCGAGTGGCGCTGGCGGCAGGGCCCGGTCACCGCCGAGACGCCCGAACCCGGCATGGTGGATGCCGCCAGCATCAGTCCCGGCGTCATGTTCAGCACCTTGCCCGACTATCCCGCGCTGATGGACGCGTGGATGCAAAACGCCACGCCGATGATGCAGGTCACGCCCAAGGTGCAGGCGCTGGCCGATGAGATCACCCGCGGCATCACCGACAGGCGCGGGCAGGCCGAGGCCCTCTACCGCTGGGTCGCCGGCGAGATCCGCTACGTCGCCATCGCCCTGGGCAACGGTGGCTACGTGCCGCACCCCGCCGACGAGGTCATCGAGGCACGCTACGGCGACTGCAAGGACAAGACCGTGCTGCTGGTGGCGCTGCTGGCCGCCAGGGGCATCCGCGCCGTGCCGGTGCTGATCCGCACCGGCGATCGTTATACGTGGCAGGAGGTGCCGCTGCTGGCCGCCTTCAACCACGCCATCGCATACCTGCCCGAGTTCGACCTGTACGTGGATGGCACCGTGCCGCTGGCCCCGTTCGACAGCCTGCCCGCGCCGCTGCGCGGCCGGCAGGTGCTGGTCGCCGGTGACGCGCAGATGAAGTCATCCATCCGCCAGATCCCGCCCATCGACGCGCGCCGCGACCGCGAGGTCACCCGCACCACCGCCGAGGTGGCCGCGGACGGCACCCTCTCCGGCACCTCGCGCGTGCACTCGCACGGCGCCACCGACGGCCCGCTGCGCAGCTCGCTGTCGATGCTTCCCGAGCAGATGCTGGGACAGGTCGCCCGGCAGATGCTGGCGGCCTCCGGCCAGACCGGCCAGGCCACGCTCACGCTCGGCAACCTGCGCGACTTCGGCGAGTCGAACCTGCTCAGCGTCAAGTTCGAGACCCCCGGCGTCATCCACCTGCCCGGCCCCGGCGCCATCAGCGGCAACATCGGCATCGGCACCAGCCCCGGCAAGGCGTTCGCGACGGCCATGCTGCAGCTCGAGCGCAGGTTCGATTTCCCCTGCCCGGCCGGCGGATCCACGCAGGTCATCGAGCTCGCCCTGGCGCCCGGCATGAAGATCACCACCCTGCCGCCCGCCGCTGACGTGAAGTCCCCCTACGGCCACTTCACCGCCAGTTACGAAGTGAAGGACGGCAGGCTGCTGATGGCGCAGACCATCGAGCTCACCCCACCCGCCACCGTCTGCACCGCGGCCGACCACGCGGAGCTGCGCAAGTTCGCCACCGCCATCGACCGGGAGCTGCGGCGACAGGTGCTGTACGAGTGAGGGCGGGCGGAATGAAGGTGGGCCGCGTGCGCACCGGCGGGCTACGCCGCCGGCGTGACGAAGGGATTGCGCACCTTCACCCCATCGAACGCGCGCCCGTCGGGCAGCCCTTCCGAGTACAGCACCCCGCAGCGCGCGGTGCGCGCGGTCTCCACCACCAGCGCGTCCCGGAACGCGATGTCTTCGTCCGCCGAGCGGATGGCGGCGCGCCACACCAGCGGCACATCCACCTGCTCGATGATGAAGCCGGCGCCCTCCATCATCTGCAGCGAGGCCAGCGCCTCGACGGCCGCCAGGCCCAGCGGGCCGGTCAGCGCCGCGCAGGTCTCCTGCAGCACATGCGTGCTGACGACCGGCGCGACGCGGTCGGCGATGAGCCCCTGCAGCAGCGCGCCGGCGGCCTGCTGCCGCTCCGGCGCGCGGCCGTCGAACAGCGACACGAGGACGGCCGTGTCGATGAAGGCCCGGCCGCTCATGCGTGCAGCTCCTCGCGCGTCCAGTCGCGCCCGCTGCGCGCGCCCGCGGCGGCGGCGCGGTCGATGAACGCCCGCATGGCCGCCCCGGCGCCGTCGCGCCCTGCATAGCTCTCGAGGCAGGCCCGCACCAGGGCGTTGACGGAGGTGCCCTGCGCCAGCGCCCGCTTGCGCGCCCGCAGCAGCAGTTCCGCATCGACGACGAGGGTGAGGTTGGACATCCCGGACTTCTTGCGCACGGGAACCGTGTACCGCAGGCCCCGTGCCCATGGAGGGCGCATTTCCGGGCAATCCGCGCAGAAATTCCTCCGCGCGGCCGCCCCGCCCCGGCCGGGCCCCGCCCGCCTTGACCTCTCCCAAATTTATGCGCATAATCTGAATAATTATGCACACCGACCGCCACCAGACCGAGCGCCGCAACTCCATCCTGCGGCACCTGCGCACCGGGGAAATCCGGCGCCAGTCGGACCTGGTCGACCTGCTGCGGCAGGAAGGCTTCGAGGTCACCCAGTCCTCGGTCAGCCGCGACATGCGCGAACTGGGCGTGCTGAAGGCGCAGGGCCGCTACCTGCCGCCCGATGCCGACGCCATCGCGCCGGTGCAGGACAACTTCTCCACCATCGCCCGCTTCGTGCGCGGGATCCGCACCGCCGGTCCGTCGATCACGGTGATCCGCACCTCCACCGGCGCCGCCGGCAGCGTGGCGGTGGCCATCGACCGGGCCAACTGGCCCGAGGTGGTCGGCAGCATCCAGGGCGATGACACCATCTTCATCGCCACCGAAGACGCTGGCGCGCAGGCCCGCCTGCGCGAGCGCCTTCGCGAAGTCTTCCGCATCTAAACCACGGCAGAGTCCATCATGACCGCAACGTCCAGCGCGGGCGCCAAGCCCATCGTCCTTGCTTACTCCGGCGGCCTCGACACCTCCTTCCTGGTGCCGTGGGTGGCGGAGAACACCGGCCGTCCCGTCATCACCGTCACGGTG
>QGUX01000069.1 GCA_003242275.1 Pseudomonadota bacterium
CGCCCGTGTCGAGCACCGCCACGATGATGGTGGAGTCCTCGGGGCTGTCGCCGCCGCGGGTGATCTCCCAGGCCTCGTGGGCGCGGATGGCGGCCGGCTGGCCGTCGCGCAGGTACCACTGGCTGGTGAAGTACAGGGGGTCGTTCGGGGTGTAGGCGTGGGGCTTCACGCGCACGTCGGCGGCGGCGAACTCGACCTCGGGGGCGGCGCGCAGCGCGGCCAGCAGGTCGTCGAGCTCGCGGCCGGCGAGGCGCTCGCGGAGCTGGATCACCGACAGGCCGCCGCCGAGGTTCCAGCCACGCTCCAGCGTGCGGTTGCCGCGGCGGGCGAGGGAGCGCAGGCGCGGGGAGGTGGCATCGGGCGCGCGCCCGGTGGCCGTGTCGTCGCGCCACTTCACGATCACCCGCGCGGGTGCGGCGGATTCGGAGGGAGAGGCTGCCGCTGCTGCCGCGGGCCAGGCCCAGGGCAGTGCGAGGACGAGGATCCGCAGCAGGAGAAGACGGTTCTTCACGTTGGCGGAATGTTACCGCCATTTGTGCCGCAACAGAGGACTTAACGGCGCCCTCGCACGACCTGCGCGGCGGCTTAATGAGCATCCCCAAGGGCCATGCGAGGTGAGTGCAATGAAGTCCATGCGGCAGGCCGGTCAGGGAATGACCGAATACATCATCATCGTCGCGCTGGTCGCAATTGCTGCGATCGGCGTCTACACCGCCTTCGGGCACACGGTGCGGGGGCAGATGGCGGTGACCGCCCAGGCACTGGGCGGCAACGACACCGAGGAGGCGCGCCAGCAGACCGACGATGCCGGCGACGAGGCGCTGGACGAGGCCGAGCGCGCCGTCAGCCTCAACAACTACGAGCCGTGATGGTCATGCGTCGGCCGCATTCGGGACAGGCGCTTGTCGTTTCGCTGGCGCTGCTGGCGGGAATGCTGGGCGGATTCGTGCTGGTGTTCAACACCGGCCAGCTGGTCAACGACAAGATGCGGCTGACCAATGCGGCCGACGCAGCGGCCTACAGCGCGGCGCAGTGGGAGGCCCGCTCGCTGAACTTCCAGGCCTACCTGAACCGCGCCATCGTCGCCAACGAGGTGGCGATCGCGCAGCTCGTGAGCCTCAGGTCCTGGTCACGCTACGTGAATACCACCACCACCAACGTGGACCGGGTGGCGCGTTACGTGCCGTACATCAACGGGCCGGTCCGCGTGCTGGAGCGGGCATGGGACGCCGTCGACACCGCCATCGCGGGCGCCTTCCCGCGCATCGAGCAGGCACTGTCCTCGTGGAATTCCCAGGCGCTGGCCTCGGCCCAGGGCATTGCCCACCTGGCGGCGCTGCCTGCGGCGGCCGACACGGCGGAACAGGTGCTGCGCGCCCATGAACCGCGCGCCGCGCTCTCGGTGGCCACGCGGCTGCTGGAAGCCCGCAATGGTTCGGCATGGCTTCGTTTCACCGAGCGCTACGAGCACGGTGGCGGGGACCTGCGGCGCTTCACGCGGCTGCTGGCGGATTCGCGGGACGGATTCACGCGATCGCGTCGGGGCACCTGGCTCGACACCGGCTTTCTCGCCGTGGAACGCCGGGGTGGCACCGACCTGCTCGGCGAGTATGCCTGGCGCGGCGTCGATACGCTGTCGCTGCACTTCGACTACCTGCTCGGCCACGAGGAAGTGCCTGTCGGCTGGGGCGCGGCGGAGCAGAGCCATGCCCGACACCCGCCGCGCACCCGCGGCGAACACGGCGGCAGCCTGTCCCGCAATCCGGCAGCCTCGCGGCGCGCCACCCGCGCGATGCGGCCGGAAACCACCTACCAGGGCGTGCCGGAGATCCGGGACGTGGCCCATCCCTCGTCGCGTGAAGTGCCCCGGCTGGTGTTCTCGGTGGCGGCAAGCCTGCCCCGCACCGGAGTGGACACGCTCGACCGGCTGCTGATGCCGGCTGGCTTCGCGACGTTCGAGGGTGGGCGCGAGAGCCTCGCCCCCACGCTCCCGGAGGACAGCCTGCACGCGCTCGCCAGCGCGGAACTCTACTTCCAGCGCCCCGCGCCGCGTGCCGATGGCCGGGAGGAATATCCCAACCTCTTCAACCCGTACTGGCAGGTGCGGCTGGTGCCGGTCAGCGCGGCCGATCGCCAGCTCACCGCGCGATTCCGCGGCCTGTCGGCCGATCCCTTCGCGGTGCTGCCATGAAGACCAGGCAGGCGGGCCAGAGCATGGCCGAGTTCGCAGCCGCTTCCGCGGCACTGTCCTTGCTGATGCTGGGTACTCTGGCCATCAGCGGCTACCAGGAAGTGGACCGCCGCGGTGTGCTTGCTTCGCGCCAGTCCGCCTGGATGCAGGAATGGTCGCCCGGTGTCGCGGATGCCCGAGCCAGCGCGCGTGAACTGCACCAGCAGCTGCTTTCAGATCCCGGCGTCCTCGATCCGCACGGCAGGCGCCTGCTGGTGGCGGAGGATGACCTCGGATTCACGGCATCGCGCGGGGCCGCGTCCGGAGTATCCGGTACGACCGCTGCCGCGATGCTGGGTCCGCTGCGCGTCGTGAGCGGCTTCCTCGGCTCCTCCTTCGACGTCGATTCCAACAGCCTCATTCGCGGCGAGGTGAGCGTGCGGATCCCGCCGCTCGAGGCCATGCCCGCCCCATTCGATTCGCTCGAGCTCACCCTGCGCCAACCCTTCGCGTTGCTGGGCGACTCCTGGCAGGCGGGAGGCATCGAGCATGTGCGCCGGCGCTCGGCCGGACTGGTGCCCACCAACCTGCTGCGCGAGCAGCGCCTGCTCTGGGAACCGCTGATCGTGCCGCTCTCCATACTCGAGCCGTCCCTGCGGCGGCTGTGCTTCGGGCTGATCGAGCCTGACCGCATCCCCGAAGACCGCCTGTCGGCGGGCCGCACGCCGCTGCCGGAGGGTTGTCCGTGAAGGCGATGCTTGCGGCCTGCGCACTGCTGGTGACCGGCCATGCGGCCGCCATGGAGAGGGTGGACCTCGGAGGCCTGCGCGTCTCGGTGGTGCCGGTTCCCGGAGTCGTGAACGTGGACGGTGTGGCGATGCAGCTCTCGATGGCCACCGGCCGAGACGTGGAGCGACTCGCGGCCCGGATCGAGGCCCGGTGGCGCGCCGAAGGCAGTCTGGTGCAGAGGCACCAGGCGGCCGGCTGGCAGGTGTTGTCCCGGCTGGAGCAGGGCAGGAGCGAGGTAGTGCAGTGGACCGGCGACGGCGCTTCCGCGCGACTGCTGCATTCGAAGCTGGATGCAATGCGTGCGCCAACGGCGCCCGCCGCGCCGCCGTTCCGCCTGCCCGCTGCCTGCGCCTGGGGACGCGTCATCTCCGGTACCGCGGAATCCGGCCCATACGAGCAGCGCACGGCGATCTGCGGGGTCTCCCCGGCGGCATCCCTGCGCTCGCTGCGCGAACGCCTGGCGGCACAGCACTGGGTGGTGCTTCGCGAGTCGGACATGAACCTCGAAGTCGCGCGCGCGGGGACCGAGGCGCGATTGGTGGTGGCGCCGGGACCCGGCGCGCAGCAGAGCACCGTGGTCTGGCTTGCCGTGCCCGCGAAGGAGGTTCGCTGATGCGGGTCCGGCAACGTGGCCAGGCCATGGCGGAATTCCTCATCGTCACCGGGGCGCTGGCGCTGGCCCTGTTCTATCCCTACGTGAACGGCGAGTCGGTGGTCACGTACCTGCTGCGCACCTTGATGCGCGTGGCGCGAGCCCGCTCCTTCCTTGTTTCCATCCTTTGACCGCAGGAGGCCGATGCATGCACGAAGGCAGTTCGAAATGGCGGCGATGGCTACGGGTGGATATCGCGCTGACCATCGTCGCCGTCGTGGCTGGAACGGGCGGTGCGCTTCTGGCGAGCCGGTACCTGGAGCAGCGCGCCGCCGATGCCGAAGCGGAGGTGGCGCGCCGGTTCACGGGTCGCGAGGTCGTGGTGGCGGCCACCGACGTTCCACGCGGTTCGGTGCTGGGCAAGGCGCAGCTCGCGCTGCGGTCCGTCCCCCAGACCTTCCTGCCCGCGGATGCGCTGCCGCCCTCGCGCGCCGGCATGCTGCTCGGTGCCACCACGGCGATCGACGTGGCACGGGGTACGCCCATCGTGCCGGCGATGCTGGCGAGCGTGACCCGGGCGCCGCGTCTCTCCGAGGCCCTGGCCCCCGACGAGCGCGCCCTCACGGTCGCGGTCGATGAACTCAATTCCCAGGCCGGCGGCCTGAGGACGGGGGATCGCGTCGACCTGTACTACGGCCGGCGGACCGGCAGCGGCTCCTCGCTCGTACCCCTGCTGCAGCAGGTGGAGATCCTCGGTGTCGGTGATTCCTTCCATGCCGGCGATGATTCACATCCGCGCAGTTTCGCCACCGTCACGTTGCGCGTCGCAGTGAAGGACGCGCCGCGCGTGCTGCTGGCACAGCAGTCGGGCGAGCTGTCCATGCTGTTGCGCAATCCCGCGGACACGGCCGAGCAACCGGTGGCGATCCATCGCAGCAGCGAGCTGCTGCGCGCGCCGGTCACGCAGCGCGCGTCCGGGCAGATCGAACTGCTGATCGGTGGCGAGGGTGAGCAGGTGCCGGTGCGGCGCTACATCAGCGTGGGAGCCTCCCGCGGCGGGGAGCCCTCATGAAAGTCCGGCTGCTGGTGCTGATGGGCCTCCTGATCACGGCGACTTCGGCACGCGGTGCACAGCCGCCGGCGCTGCCCGACGATGTATCGCTGGCCGTGGGCGAGACCCTGCTGCTGGTCGCCGACGTGCGTCGTGCGGCCCTGGGATCGGGGCGCGTGGTGTCCTTCGCCACCCCCGAGCGTGGCCAGCTGCTGCTGTTCGGCGAGGCTCCGGGTGAGACCACGGCCGAGCTCTGGCTGTCGGACGGCACGCAGCACCACCTGCGCATCCGTGTGCGTGAACGGGACCTGGGAAACCGCCTCGCGGAGGTCCAGCAGCTGCTCGACGGGGTCGAGGGCGTGACCGCGCGCGTGTCCGGACGCTACGTGGTGCTGGAGGGATCCCGCGCCGGAGCGCGCGAGCGGGCGCGGGCGGCCGAGGTTGCGGCCCTGTACCCCGGCGAAGTGCTGGATTTCGTCGGTGACGTCGACTGGGAAACCATGGTGCAGATGCAGGTGCGTGTCGTCGAGGTGCGCCGCGACCAGCTCGGCAAGCTCGGGCTGCGATGGGACCAGGATGCACAGGGGCCCCGCGTGACGGCCACGGCCGGGGGCGGCAACGGCGGCCTGTCGGTGCGCAGTTCGCTGTTCAGCGAGCTGTCCTCGCGCATCGACCTGCTGCAGCAGGAGGGCCTGGCCTTCACGCTGGCCGAACCCGTGCTGAGCAGCCGCAGCGGCGATGCCGCGCGCTTCGTTTCGGGTGGGGAGATTCCGATCCCCGTCACCGATGGGCTGGGCGCCACGGACGTGCAATACAAGGAGTACGGCCTGATCCTGCAGGTCCGGCCGCACGCCGGGCGCGACGGCACCATCCATGCCGAGATCGACCTGGAGCTGAGCCAGATCGACCCCTCCGTGCGCGTGGGTGATTTCCCCGGCTTCATCAAGCGCCAGACCAGCACGGCCTTCAACGTGGCGGACGGCGAGACTGTGGCCATCGCAGGACTGTTGATGCGTGAGAGCTCGCGGGACCGTGCGGCCGTGCCCGGCCTTGGCGCCATGCCCGTGGCGGGTGCGCTGTTCCGGTCCCGGCGCCGCCAGCAGCGGGAGACCGAACTGCTGGTGCTGATCTCGCCGCGACGCTACGACGCCGGCATTCCTGCCGCAATGGCACCCGTGCGGCAGCAGGAGATGGTGGAGCGCGCCGGGGAGATCCTGCGCGAGGAGGCCGGCCGTGATTGACGCCGTCGCCGACCTGGAGGCCCTGCACGATGAGTTGCTGCGGCGCCTGGACCTGCGGCGCGTCGACATCAACCGCATGAGCGACGAGGAACTCTGGCGGCTTGCCCAGCGGCACCTGCGTGAGGTGCTGGACGGCCGCGTGGCGCCGGAGGAGCGGGCGCTGGTCGAGCGGCGGGTGCTGCAGGAAGTGGTGGGAGTGGGCGTGCTGGAGGACCTGCTGCGCGATGACTCGATCACCGAGATCATGGTCAATGGTCCTGACCACATCTTCGTCGAGCGTAACGGGCGGCTGGTGCGGCACGAGGCGCGTTTCTCCGGAGTGCGCGCCCTGCAGGGCGCGATCGAGCGCCTGCTCGCAAGGAGCGGCAGGCGGGTCGACGAATCCTCGCCCATGGCCGATGCGCGCCTGGCCGATGGATCGCGCATCAACGTGATCGTGCCGCCGCTGGCCCTCTGCGGTCCGGCCGTCACCATCCGCAAGTTCGCACGGCGGCCCCTGGACATGCATGCCCTGGTGCGGAATGGCACGCTGTCGCCGGAAATGGCGGAGTTCCTGCGCGTGGCCGTGCACGCCCGCCGCAACATCGTGGTCTCCGGTGGCACGGGCACCGGCAAGACCACGCTGCTGAACTGCCTCTCGGGGCTCATTCCGCCGGGCGAGCGCGTCGTCACCATCGAGGACTCGGCCGAACTGCAGCTCTGCCACGAGAACCTGGTGTCTCTCGAGGCGCGTCCGAGCAATTCGGAGGGCCGGGGGCTGGTCACCATCCGTGACCTGGTGCGCAATGCGTTGCGCATGCGGCCGGACCGCATCGTGGTGGGTGAATGCCGGGGAGGGGAGACCCTCGACATGCTGCAGGCCATGAACACCGGCCACGACGGCTCGTTGACCACGGCCCACGCGAACTCGCCGCGCGATCTTCTCTCCCGCCTGGAGGTGATGGCGCTGATGGCGGGCATGGACCTGCCGCTGCTCGCGGTCAGGGAGCAGATCGCCAGCGCCGTGAACCTCATCGTGCAGCAGGCACGCTTCCCGTGCGGATCACGGCGCATCGTCGCCATCACTGAAGTGACCGGCACCGAGAGCGGACGCATCCAGACCCAGGAGCTGTTCCGTTACGAGAGCCGGGGCCTGTCGCGCGAGGGACGCACCGAGGGCGTGTTCCGCGCCTGCGGCAATGAACCCGCCTTCTTCGAATCCCTGCCGCGCAGCCTGCATCCGGGCCCGTTGAACCGCGAGGAGGTGGCCGCATGCTGATGCCGACCATCCTGCTGGCTGTCGGCGCCAGCACCCTGCTGCTGGTATTGATGGGCAGGCTGCGCCTCGTGGGCGCCTGGTGGGCGGGTGTCGCCGGGCAGCGTACCGAGGCGGAACTGGCCAGCCTGTTCGTGTTCATTCCAGCCCGGCGGCTGCTGGTCATCACGCTGGCGGCGGCCACGTTCGTGGCCGGGGCATCACTGCTCGCGGGTGCGCCCCTGCCGCTCACCCTCCTGCTGGCCTCGATGGCGATGGCGCTGCCGCGGCTGGCATCACGCTGGATCAGGACGCGTTGGCGGCGCCGGCTGGCGCAGCAGCTTCCGGATGCGCTGTCGCTCTGGGCGGGACTGCTTCGCGCGGGGCAGGGCACGAACCAGGCCCTCGCCCAGGTGGCGCGCCGCCAGCCGGCGCCGCTGGGCCAGGAACTGCGCTTCATCCTCGGGCAGATGCGCATGGGCGTTCCGATGGAAGCGGGCTTCGCCGCGCTGCGCGAGCGGGCCGACATGGCCGACCTTCGCCTGCTGTCCACCCTGCTCGCCACGCACCGCGACCTGGGCGGCAACCTGGCCGAATCACTGCAGCGGCTGGCCGACCTGCTGCGCGGTCGCCTGCTGATGGAGGCGCGCATCGATTCGCTCACCTCGCAGGGGCGCATGCAGGGCGTGGTGGTCGGCCTGCTGCCGCTGCTGCTGCTCGCCGTGCTCTACGTGATGGAGAGGGACGCCATGCAGGTGCTGCATACCACCTGGCAAGGCTGGACGGCGCTGGCGGTCATCGCCGCGCTCGAAGTGGCCGGCTTCGCGATGATCCGGCGCATCGTGCGGATCGACGTATGAGCCTGCTGCTGGCGGCTTCCGCGGTCTGTCTGGCATTTGCCATCACGGCGACGCTGCTGCTGGTGCAGCGCCGCTTGATCCGTTCCGCCCGCGGCGGCGAACCCGCGCCGCGGGCACCGGTGCTGCTGCGCCTGGTGACGCCGCTGGCATTGCTGCTCGAACCGACGGTGGACTGCTGCCTGACGGCGCGCCGCAGGGCCGCGCTCGTCTCGAGGCTCGAAGCGCTGGGATTCGGTGCCGCCTTCACGCCCCAGCGCTGGGAATCGCGATGCATCGCACTGGCGCTGGTGGCAGGCGGACTCGTGCCCGCATTGATGCCCGGGGCGGCATGGCTTGCGCTGCCCGGTGCGGTGGCCGGCTACCTCCATGGCGGACTTTGGCTCAGGCAGCAGCGCGAACTGCAGCAGCAGGCCATCGCCCGCGAGCTGCCCGCCTGGCTCGACCTGATGATCGTCTGTGTCGAGGCCGGATCGACGCTGACGGCGGGAATCCGCCTCATCGTGGAGCAGGCGCCGCCCGGGCCGCTGCGCGACTTCTTCGACCGCGTGCTGCGCGAGATCCGCGGCGGCCGGTCGAGGGCGCAGGCGTTCTCGCACGTGGCGGCACAGATGGGCAACGAAGGCCTGACCACGCTGGCCAGCGCACTCGAGCATGCGGAAGGCTCGGGAATGAGCCTGGGGCAGGTGCTGCGCGCCCAGGCCGCGCAGCGCACGGCCGAGCGATTCGCCCGGGCCGAGAAGCTCGCCATGCAGGCGCCGGTGAAGATGCTGGGCCCGCTGATCTTCTGCATCTTTCCCTGCACGTTCATCGTCATCGGCGTGCCCATCGCGGTCCGACTGATGGAGGCACTGGGTTCATGATCGTGTTTCGCGTTGAACACAACCACCACCGCCTGCGGCGCATGCAGGTGCATGTGTGCGAGACCCGCTTCGAGCGGGGGCGCGGCCTGCTGCTGCGGCGCCGGCTGGATTCCGAGACCGCATACCTGCTGCCGCGCTGCCGCGCCATCCACACCATCGGCATGCACTATCGCATCGACGTTCTCTTCTGCGACGCGGAGGGACGCATCCTCAGCATGCGCGAGAACCTGCCGCCGTGCCGCATCGCCCGGGATCCGCGTGCCGCGCAGGTATGGGAGCTGGATGCGGGAACGATCCGCCGCTGGGGTTGGTCGGTGGGCGACAGGATCCGGCCATGCTGAGGGCGGGCACGGGACATTGCGCCGGCGCGGCGATGGTCGAGTTCCATGTGGTCGCGTTGTTTGCCCTGCTGCCGCTGTGCCTCGGCACGCTGCAGCTGGCGCTGCTGATGGCCGAGAATCACCACATCGACCACGCCACGTTCCAGGCCGCACGCCAGGCGGCGATGAGCGGCGGCGACACGGATGCGGCCAGGCGGGCCCTGGCCGGCGCGGCCGCGGCACTGTTCCTGTCGGGCGCGGGAGAACTGGATTCAGGCAACGCGACCGGGCGCGTTGCCCGCGCCTACGCGGCGGCACTGGCGGACCACTTGCGCTTCGGCCGGATCCGCATCCTCAATCCCACCCCGGAAGCCCAGCTGGACTTTGCCGGGATGCGCGCCGGCCGGCGCGTCATTCCAAACGACAACCTCCTGTACAGGCCGCACGCGCCCGGCCAGCGCAGCGGCCTGACGCTGCAGCAGGCCAATGTGCTCAGGCTGGAAGTGGACTGGTGCCGGCCGCTGGTCGTGCCATTCGTGCGAGAGCTGCTGCCCGGCCTGCTGCGGCGGATGGACCTGGATCCCTGGCGGCAGTACTGCTACTCGCAGGGCAGGGTGCCGATCCGTTCCGCAGCCAGCACCCCCATGCAGTCGGATTTCAGGGTGTCTTCGTGACCTTGGCCTTGGTCATCAGGCCATCCACCCAAGCCTCGAACCGCTTCTGCTGCACGGCCTGGACGAGCTGCTCGCGTACCGAGTCGATCGGCGGCGGCACCGCGTCGCGGGTGTCGGTCAGGCGGATCACGTGCCAGGCCACGTCGGTGCGCAGCGGCGTCTTCGAATGTTCGCCCTTCTTCAGGTCACGCAGGGCCACCTGGAAGCTGGCCGGCATGCCCGAGGGCGTGGACCACTGCAGGTCGCCGCCTTCGGCCTTGGTGGCATTGTCCAGCGAGTGCTGGCGGGCGAGGGCGGCGAAATTGGCGCCCTTGTTGAGCTGGTCGATGAGCTTCTGCGCTTCCTCGGACGTGGCCACCGCGATGTGGCTCAGCCGGTACTGGGTCTTCTCCATGTTGGCCACGCGCAGGTTGTACTCGGCGCGCAGCTCTTCCTCGCTGGGCTGGCGGTCCTTGACCAGGTCCTGCCCGGCGGCCCGCTGCAGCACCGTGAGGCGCTGGATCTCCAGCGCGGCGGCGACCTCGGGCTGCGCGGTGAGGCCCTTGCGCTCCACTTCCGCTGCCACCACCATCGCGCGCACCATGCTGTCGAGCAGCTCGTTGCGCTCCTCCTCGGTGGCCTCCTCCAGCGGCTTGCCGGTGACCCCCTTCACGTACTGCTCGAAGGTGCTGCGCAGCAGCGGCTTGCCTTCGACGGTGGCCACCACGTCCCCCTTGCCGGCCGCGGGCTGCTGCGTGCAGGCGGCGACGAGGACGGCCGCGGCGCCGAGCGTGGCGGCCAGCAAGAGGCGGGAAGCTTTCATCGTGACTCTCCTGTCGTGTCGTTCGGGTGTTCTTCTGGTGTCAGGGCGTCGATCTGCAGGGCGTGGATGCGGCCCGCCATCAACGGCGCGGCGGCATCGTAAACCAGCCGGTGCCGCTGCAGCAGCCTGAGGCCGGCAAAGCGGGGCGAGACGATGCGCACCGCGAAATGGGCCCCTTCCCGGGCGCCGGCGTGCCCGGCATGCAGGTGGCTGTCGTCCCGCAGGGCCAGCGCCACCACCGGGTCGAGCGCGGCGCGCAGGCGGGCCTCGAGGTCGCGGGCCAGCGACTCGCGGGAGGAAGGTGCGGCGGCGGGCGGGGAACTGCCAGGACCCAGCGCGGTGTCCTTGTTTTCCGGGTTCATGGGCCTGGCGAGGTCCCTTGCCGCGGCTCCTCTTCGGCCTTCAGCTTGCCATTGGCGTGCAGCCACCCGACCAGGCCGGCCATGAACACCACCATCAGCCCCAGCAGGCCGAAGAACTTGAACTTGACCCAGAAGGCCTCGCTGGCCAGCCGGGCGACCAGGATGTTGGCGGCGCCGGCGACCACGCCATAGCCCACCCAGGCGGAGTTGAGCACCAGCCAGTCGCGGCGGGCCATGCGGGCCTCGTCCACCATCTGGTGCATCACCCGCTCGGCCAGGGTCTTCCGGCCGAGGAAGGCGCTCACCAGGAAGGCCAGCGCGAGGGCCCACATGAAGATGCTGGGCTTCCACTGGATGAAGCGGGCGTCACGCAGCCACAGCGTGGCCGCGCCGAAGGCCAGCACCAGCAGCGTGCTGACGAAGAACATCGAGGGCAGGCGGCGGTTCCGCAGCCACACCACCATGAGCGCCAGCGGCATGGCGACCATCAGCACCTTGGTGGCCACGTAGATGCCGCCAAGGAAGAAATAGGCGACCACGAAGGCCACCACCGGCAGGAATTCGAGCAGCAACTGCATCGACGTATGATAGCCGCCCCCGCGCTTCGGGCTCCGGCCGCGTTGCGGCCCGCGAGGGGGCGCCGATCGCCGCTCCAGGGCCGCCGCGTGCCCGGTCGCATTTGCGCCGCTGGCCCGGCCCGCGTGGCTATAATCGCCGCCGATGACATCACCCCCCCTCTCCGCGCCGCGGGAGCGCGTGCTTTCGGGCATGCGTCCCACCGGCAAGCTGCACCTCGGCAACTACCACGGCGCGCTGCGCAACTGGGTGGCGCTGCAGGACCGCTACGAGGGCTATTTCTTCGTGGCCGACTGGCACGCGCTGACCACCGACTACGAGAACCCGGCCAACCTGCAGCAGCACGTCCACGACCTCGTGGTGGACTGGCTGGCCGCGGGCCTGGACCCGGACCGTGCCGCCATCTTCGTGCAGTCGCAGGTGCCGGCGCATGCGGAGCTGCACCTGCTGCTGTCGATGATCACGCCGCTGTCCTGGCTGGAGCGCGTGCCCACCTACAAGGACCAGCAGGCCCAGCTGAAGGAAAAGGACCTCGCCACCTACGGCTTCCTGGGCTATCCGCTGCTGCAGAGCGCGGACATCCTGCTCTACCGCCCGGCCTGGGTGCCGGTGGGCGAGGACCAGGTGGCGCACGTGGAGATCACGCGCGAGATCGCGCGCCGCTTCAACAACATCTACGGCCGCGACCCGCAGTTCGGCAAGAAGGTGAAGGCGGCGCTGGGCCGCCTGCCGCCCGACGCGCGCGAGCGCTACGGGGAGCTTCGGCGCAGCTTCCAGGAGGGCGGGGACCACGGTGCGCTGGCCGAGGCCCGCGCCCTGGTGATGGGCGCGCACCAGCTCCCGGAGGAGCAGCGCGAGCTGCTGCTGGCGAACCTGGAGGGCGAGCACCACCGCCTGCTGCCGGTGCCCGAGGTGCTGCTGACGCCCTCGCCGAAGGTCACCGGCCTCGACGGCCGCAAGATGTCCAAGTCCTATGGCAACACCATCGGGCTGACCGAGGACCCGGCCTCGATCGAGAAGAAGGTCCGCGGCATGACCACCGACCCGGCGCGCGTGCGACGCACCGACCCGGGCAATCCGGAGAAGTGCCCGGTGTGGGACCTGCACAAGCTGTACACGGACCAGAAGACCCACGAGTGGGTGTGGCAGGGCTGCACCACCGCGGGCATCGGCTGCCTGGAGTGCAAGAAGCCGGTGATCGAGCGCATCTGCGGCGAGGCCTCGGAGATGCGCCAGCGTGCCGCGCCCTACCGCGACGACCCGGGCCGGGTGCGCGAGATCCTCGAGGCCGGCGCCAAGCGCGCCCGGGCCACCGCCGAGGCCACCATGCAGGTGGTGCGCGGCGCCATGAACCTCACCGGTAATCCCACGTGACCAGCGGGACCGGATCCGCGCCGGTGCAGGTGGAGATGCCGTTCGCGGTGGTGATGGGCGAGCCCATCACCGAGCTGCCGCGCGACCTGTACATCCCGCCGCACGCCATGGAGGTGTTCCTCGACGCCTTCGAGGGACCGCTCGACCTGCTGCTGTACCTGATCCGGCGGCAGAACCTGAACATCCTCGACATCCCCATCGCCGAGATCACGCGCCAGTACACGCAGTACATCGAGCTGATGACCGAGCTGCAGCTCGACCTGGCCGGCGAGTACCTGGTGATGGCCGCGACGCTGGCCGAGATCAAGTCGCGCATGCTGCTGCCGCGCGCCGCGCCGCAGGGCGAAGGCGCCGAGGAGGACCCGCGCGCCGAGCTGGTGCGGCGCCTGCAGGAGTACGAGCGCTTCAAGCAGGCCGCGCAGGACCTGGATGCCGTCCCGCGCATGGAGCGTGACCACTTCCAGGCCTCGGCTGAGTTCTCCGCGCGCCGCGCGGTCAAGGTGCTGCCGGACGTCACGCTGAAGGAGCTGCTGCTGGCCTTCAAGGACGTGGCCCTGCGCGCCGAGCTGTTCGCGCACCACCATATCCAGCGCGAGCCCCTGTCGGTGCGCGCGCGCATGAGCGACGTACTGACCAATCTCTCGCCCGGCCGCTTCACGCCCTTCGAGCAGCTCTTCCAGGCGTCCGAGGGGCGCATGGGCGTGGCGGTGACCTTCATCGCCATCCTGGAGCTCAAGCGCGAGGGCCTGATCGAGATCGTGCAGAACGAGCCGTTCGCGCCCATCCACGTCTGCCCGGCCGACCCGGAGAAGGGCGGTCGGGTGATCGAGGGCACGGCCGAGGACGTCACCGAGGCCGATGCGCGGCTGCTGGCCCAGTCCATCGCCGAGCATGGCGTGGACGACGAGCACGACGGGCAAGAGGATGACCCTCCGGAGGACCAGCTCCTGGAGTCGGCGGGCGCCGGGGAAGGGCAGGATGCCGGTGAGGAGCAGGGAGAAACCGGGGACAAGACGGAAGCCTGAGGCATGAATACCGAATACACCCGCAAGGTCCTGGAAGCGGGCCTGATGGCCGCCGGCCGCACGCTGTCGCTGGCCGAGCTGGCGCAGCTGTTCGACGAGGTGGACCGGCCCACCAACGAGCAGCTCCGCGAGGCGCTCGCGGAGCTGGCGGAATCG
>QGUX01000299.1 GCA_003242275.1 Pseudomonadota bacterium
CGACCACTTCGCCCGCACCGAAAATCCCACGCTCGGCCACCTCCCGGACGGCACGGGGGTGCGCGACCCGGACGAGCTGCGCGAGGCGCTCGACGCCGAGCCGGTGCCGTTCGTGCAGAACGTCACCGAGCGGCTGCTGATCTATGCCCTGGGCCGTCTGGTCGAGGCGCACGACATGCCGGTGGTGCGCGACATCGTGCGCCGCTCGGCGGCGGATGGTTACAAGTTCAAGACGCTCATCACCAACGTGGTGCTGAGCGACGCGTTCCTGAAAGCCAAGGTCCCGGAGGGGCCGGCGGAGACGCCGGACAGCCTGCAGGCCGCGGTGGTAAATTGAGGAAGAGGCCAGCCATGTACATCACGAAGAAAGCCATTTCCCGTCGTACCGTGCTGCGGGGCGCGGGGGCCACCCTGGCGCTGCCGCTGCTCGATGCCATGTTCCCCGCCGCCACCGCGCTGGCGGGCACCGAGGCCGCCAGGCCGCTGCCGCGGCTGGGATTCATCTACTTCCCGCACGGCGCCATCATGGATGCCTGGTCGCCGAAGCAGACCGGCACCGACTTCGAGATGTCGCCCATCCTCAAGCCGCTGGAGCCGTACCGGCAGTACCTGACCATCGTCTCCGGCCTGCGCAACAAGGGCGGCGAAAGCTCCGACCCGCACGGCATCATCGCCGGCACCTGGCTGTCCTGCTACGGCGTGAACAACCGCGAGGGCGACAAGGGCACCACCGCCGACCAGCTCGCCGCGCGCCACTTCGCCGGCAACACGCCGCTGCCGTCGCTGGAGCTCACCGGCGAGGGCGGCAACGCCACCTGCGGCCAGGGCGCCACCGGCTGCGGCTTCGGCAGCACCGTGTCCTTCCGCACGCCCTTCCAGCCGCTGCCCATGGAGGACAACCCGCGCAAGGTGTTCTACACGCTGTTCGGCCAGGGCGACACGGGCGATGAGCGCCGCGCCATCCTCGCCGAGACCGGCAGCCTGCTCGACTACGTGATGGACGAGAGCAAGGCCCTGGCCCGCCGCGTCGGCCCGGCCGACCGCGCCCGCCTGGAGGCTTACCTCGACTCCGTGCGCGAGGTGGAGCAGCGCATCCAGCGCCTGGCCGTCAGCAAGAGCCAGACCATGGAGCTGCCGAACGCCCCGCAGGGCGTGCCCGACGAGTTCGAGGCGCACCTGGACGCGCTGTTCGACCTGATCGCGCTGGCCTGGCAGACCAACCAGACGCAGGTGGCCTCGATGATGATGGCCAAGGAGGTGTCCATGCGCACCTACCCGAACCTTTCGATCACCGAGGCATTCCACCCGCTGTCGCACCACGCCAACGATCCGTCGAAGATCGAGCGGCTGATCCGCATCCAGAACTACCACACCAAGGTGTTCGCCAAGTTCGTGGACAAGCTGTCGAAGATCGAGGATGGCGACGGCTCGCTGCTCGACCACTCGATCATCCTGTTCGGCAGCAACATGTCGAACAGCGACCTGCACAACAACGACCCGCTGCCCAATGCCATCCTCGGAAAGGGCTATGGCCGCATCAAGGGGGGCCAGCACCTGAAGTACCCGCAGGACACGCCGCACGCCAACCTGCTGCTGACACTGCTGCAGCGCGCCGGCGTACCGGTGGAGGAGCTGGGCAACAGCACGGGCACGTTCGCCGAGGTCTGATTGACCTGCCGCGCCTTCCTGCGGAGGCGCGGCCTTCACCAAGGACCTCACCATGAACGCCCTGTCCCGTCGCGGCTTCATCCACACCGCCACCCTGGCTTCCGCCGGTGCGCTGCTGGCCGGCCCGGCCAGCGTGCTGGCGCGCGAGGCCAGGCCGCGCCTCGCCGCCCAGGGCCTGGGCCAGGGCCTCGCCCTGATCACCGGCGCCGGCGCCAATGTCGTGACCTTCGCGTCGGCCGAAGGCGCCATGGTGTTCGACGGCGGCCGTCGCGAGCACGCCAGGGCGCTGCTGAAGCTGGTACTCGAGACCGCGGGCGCGAAGCGCGTGCACACGCTGGTCAACACCCACTGGCATCCCGAGCAGACCGGCCTCAACGAGGCCGTGGGCAAGCAGGGCGCGCGCATCCTCGCGCACGAGAACACGCGCCTGTGGCTGACGCGCCCCATCAAGGTGGACTGGCTGCCTGCGCCGCATCCCGCCTTCCCCAAGGTGGCGCAGCCCAACGCCAGCTTCTACACCACCGAGACCATCGAGTTCGGCGGCGAGACGATCACTTTCGGCCATCTCGGCCAGGCCCACACCGACGGCGACCTGTATGCGTACCTCCCCAAGGCCAATGTGCTGATCGCCGGCGGGGTGGTGTCCAGCGCCGGATGGCCGCTGATGGACTGGCGCACCGGCGGCTGGATCGGCGGCCTGGTGGGCGCCTATGACCGGCTGCTGAAGGTGGCCAACGAGGAAACGCGCGTGATCGGCGCGGATGGCCCGGTGGTCGGCAAGGCCGAGCTGCAAGCCTTCCGCGACATGTACTTCACCATCTTCGACCGGCTGGTGAAGGAGCTGGTGAAGGGCAAGGGACCGGACGAGGCGTACGAGACCGGCCCGGCGAAGGAGTTCGAGGCCCAGTGGGGCGACTCGAAGCAGTTCGTGCTCGATTCGTTCCGCAGCCTGTGGGGCCACTACGCGCCCGACGCCTGAGGGTGCTGCCGGGGCGCGGCCTTCCCCCGGGCCGCCTATAATGCCTGCTCCAGTCAGGGGGATTCTCGATGCACATGCACAGGTCCGGACTTGCCGCCGTCGTCCTTTCGCTGCTCGCAGGCACGGCGCTCGCCGCCCAGTCCGAGGGCGAGCTGATCTTCACCACCCACTGCGCCGCCTGCCACATGGCCACGCCCGCGCCGGCCGGCAGCCCCAACGAGAAGGCGCCCACGCGCAGCCAGCTCGCCGAATTCAGCGCCGAGGCGGTGCTGAACTCGCTGACCAGCGGCAAGATGCAACTGCAGGGCTCGGTGCTGACCGAGACCCAGCGCCGCGCCGTGTCCGAGTTCGCCACCGGCAAGCTGGTCGCCAGCACGGCCGGCAGCGCGGTGGCCACCAACCGCTGCACCAACAGCGCCCCGATGGGCGACCCGGCCGCCGGCCCCTCGTGGAACGGCTGGGGCAACGGACCGGCCGGCACGCGCTTCCAGGACGCGAAGTCCGGCGGCATCACCGCCGCCGACCTGCCGCGCCTGAAGCTGAAGTGGGCCTTCGGCTACACCGGCGTGGCCTCGGCCAGCTCCGCCCGCGTGCTGGCCGGCGGCGGCCTGTTCGTCGGCAGCGAGAGCGGCGAGGTGCACGCGCTCGACCCGGCCAGCGGCTGCACGCACTGGAGC
>QGUX01000070.1 GCA_003242275.1 Pseudomonadota bacterium
AAAAGGACGGGCGGGGGCTCGGGGCGGCCCCCCTTCAACTTCACCAGCGCCTCGGGCGAGGAGCCCACCACGGTGACGCCACCCAGCTGGCAGTAATACATGTAGGGCGAGGGATTGATCAGCCGCAGCGCGCGATACACCTGGAAGGGATCGAGCTGGTGCCGGCCGGAGAACTTCGACGCCAGCACGAGCTGGTACACGTCGCCGGCGGCGATGTACTCCTGCGCGCGGCGCACGCCGGCCATGTATTCCTCGCGCGGCAGCGACACCACCGGGTCGCTGAAGCCCCGCTGGGCCCGCGGCGGGAACACGATGCCGCCGCGCAGCGCCGCGATCACCTCGCGCCGCAGCGCCTGCCGCTCGGCCTCGCTGCCCGAATGCAGCAGCGCGATGCCGCGCGTGAGGTGGTCGAACACCAGGAAGGACTCGGGCGCGACATAGTGCAGGATGGGTGCCTCGGGCCGGCGCGCATGCAGCGTGGGCAGGCGCTCGAAGAAGCGCACCACGTCGTAGGCGGTGAAGCCCACCAGGCCGCCGGCCAGCGGCACGCCCGGGATCTCGGGCACCGGCCGCGGCGCGCGCGCCAGGGCCTCGCGCAGGCGGCCCAGCAGCCCGTCCTTCGACTGCGGCACCGGATAGACATCCTTGCCGATGGTCAGCGCGCGGCCGTCCAGGCGCACTTCCAGCCCGTTGCCGAAGCCGATGAAGGAGTAGCGCGCGAGCCGCTCACCGCCTTCCACGCTCTCGAGCAGGAAGCGGGGGTTGAACGAGGACAGCTTGGCGAACGCCGATACCGGCGTGTCGAGGTCCCCGGCAATGTCGAATGGCGGTTTCAGAAGCGTATCCCCGTGTGTACCTGTTTGCGTCGGACAACAAAAAACCCATCCCGGTGGCTGCCGGAGATGGGTTCTGGCTTGGAGTCCTTGAAGCTGTTTAAGGCTTGCGCATGACGACCAGCACCCCGCTCCGTCAGGAGAGGGGCCACCACCAGCGCATTGCGGCGTCGGTCGTCCGGATCATTGGGGCAGTATGGCCAGCGCTTTCCTGCCCCGTCAAGTCGCCGGCTGGTCGCTGCCGCCGTAAATGATGATGGACAGCATGCGCACCGGCAGCTTCAGCAGCTTGTCCGGGCCGTGGGGGACGTCGCCGCGGAAGCTCAGGGAATCGCCGGGCTTGAGCAGGAACACCTCGTTGCCGTGCCGGTAGCGCAGCGAGCCCTCCAGGATGTGGATGAACTCGTGCCCGGGGTGCTCGAACTCGGGGAACAGCTCGCTCTTGTCGGTCAGCGTGACCAGGAAGGGCTCGAAGGTGCGGCGGGGGCCGCGGTCCGAGGCCAGCAGGTGGTAGGTGTGGCCGCGCCGGGTGCCGCGGCGCACGACCTCCAGGCCCTCCCCCCGGCGCACCAGCTGGGCGTCGCTGGTGACGGCATCGGTGTCGCGCAGCAGGTTGGCGCAGCTCGTGCCCAGGGCCTCGGCGATGGCCGCCAGGGTCTCCAGGCTGGGGGAGACATCGCCGTGCTCCAGCCGGCTCAGCATGGCCGGGCTGATCCGGGCCGACCCCGCCAGTTCGCCCAGCGTCAGGCCCTGGGCGGTGCGCAGCCGCTTCACCGTCGCCCCCACCTGGGCCAGCAGCCCGGGCAGTTGTTTGTCCTTCAAACTTTTACTCACACGCAAACTCCTTGACCGAAAGTAAATCACGCCGACAGAATCGAAGCCAGCATGGCATGGCGGCTCATTCGCATCGGACTATCACCGCGCTACCCGGAACCGCGCATGTTCCCGGAAGCCGCGGAGCTTCCCGCCAGCGCCGACGTGGTGATCATCGGCGCCGGCGGCCACGGCCTCGCCACCGCCTACAACCTCGCCCGCCATCATGGCGTACGCCGCATCGTGGTGCTCGAGAAGGGCTACATCGGCAGCGGCAACACCGGGCGCAACACCACCATCATCCGCTCGAACTACCTCACGCCCGAGGGCGTGCGCTTCTACGAGCGCAGCATGCAGATCTGGCGCGGGCTGTCGGATGAGCTGGGACTGAACCTGTTCTATTCCACCCGCGGGCACTACACGCTGGCGCACACCGACTCGACACTGCGCACGCTGCGCTGGCGCGCCGAGGTGAACCACCACCTGGGCGTGGACTCGCGCATGGTCACGCCGGAGGAGATCGCGCGCGCGCTGCCGATGATGGACATGACCGGCGGCGGGCACGCGCCGGTGGTCGGCGCGCTGTACCACGCGCCCGGCGCGGTGGCGCGGCACGATGCGGTGGCCTGGGGCTATGCGCGCGCCGCGGCGCGGCTGGGCGTGGCCATCCACCAGCAGACCGAGGTCACCGGCATCGAGGTGAAGGGCGGACGCATCGCCGGCGTGCGCACCACGCGCGGCGACATCGCCACGCCCTGCGTGGTCAGCGCAGTGGCCGGCTACACGCCGCGCATCCTCGCGATGCTGGGCCTGACCAGCCCGATCTACGTGCACCCGTTGCAGGCCATGGTGTCCGAGCCGGTGAAACCGTGGCTCGACGCCATCGTGGTGTCCGGCTCGCTGCACGTGTACGTGTCGCAGAGCGCGCGCGGCGAGCTGGTGATGGGCGCCTCGCTCGATCCGCGCGAGCTGCACACGCCGCGCTCCAGCCGCGAGTTCACCACCGGCCTGGCGCAGCACATGCTCGACCTGTTTCCCTTCCTCGCCGGCGTCAAGGTGAACCGCCAGTGGGCGGGCCTGGCCGACATGACGCCGGACTTCGCGCCGGTGATGGGCGTGACGCCGGTGGAAGGCTTCTTCCTCGATGCCGGCTGGGGCACCTGGGGCTTCAAGGCCACGCCGGTGGCCGGCGAGACCATGGCCGCCACGGCGGCCACCGGCCGCAACCATGAACTGATCCGCACCTTCGACTGGCACCGCTTCGAGCGCTTCGAGCTCACCGGCGAGAAGGGCGCGGCCGCGGTGGGGCACTGAAGATGAAGCTGGTTCCCTGTCCCCTCAATGGCCTGCGTCCCGCCGACGAGTTCGTGTACGGCGGCGAGGTGCGCGAGATGCCCGACCCGGCCACCTGCAGCGACGAGGAGTGGATCCGCCACGTGTTCCACCGCAGCGGCGTGCCGGGCGTGAAGCGCGAGTGGTGGTGCCACACGCCCTCGGGCTACTGGTTCATCGCCGAGCGCGACACGCTCACCGACGAGTTCCTCGCCACCTGGCCGGTGGATCGCCTGCGGGAGGGATCGCGATGATGCATCGCCTGCCGCAGCCCGTGGCCGGGGAATGGATCGACCGCGCGCGGCCGCTGGCCATGGACTTCGAGGGCCGCGCCATCCACGGCTTCGCCGGCGACACGCTGACCTCGGCGCTGGCCGCCTCGGGCGTGATGGTCACGGCGCGCAGCTTCAAGTACCACCGGCCGCGCGGACTGGTGTCGGCGGCTGGGCACGACGCCAACAACCTGTTCCAGGTGGGCGATGAGCCCAACCAGCGCGGCGACCACATCCTGGCGCGCGACGGCCTGGCGTTCAGCGCGGTGAACACGCGCGGCGGCGTGGGCCACGACCGGCTGGCGAGCCTCTCCCTGCTGTCGCGTTTCCTGCCGGTGGGCTTCTACTACAAGGTGTTCTGGGGACGGCGCACCTTCCCCTGGTTCGAACGCACCATCCGGCGCATCAGCGGCCTGGGCACGGTGAACACGGCGGCCAGGCCGGCTCCGCGCGAGCGGCGATACGCGCATTGCGACGTGGCCGTGGTCGGCGCCGGTGTCTCCGGGCTCAGCGCGGCGCTGGCCGCCGTGGCCGCCGGCGCGCGACGCGTGGTGATCATCGAGGAATCGCAGCAGCCCGGCGGCAGCGGCCGGTGGCATGCGCGCACGCGGCCCGGGGAGGCGGCGCGCTGCCAGGCGCTCATCGACGCGGCGCGCGCCAGCGATGCCATCGAGATGCTGCTGTCGCACAGCGTGGTGGGCTGCTATGCCGACAACGAGCTGGCGGTGGCGCGCATCGACCGCGAGGACGGCGGCCTGACGCTGCTGCGCGCCGGCGCCGTGGTGCTGGCCACCGGCTGCATCGAGCAGCCCGCCGTATTCCATGGCAACGACCTGCCCGGCGTGCTGCTGGGCCGCGCCGCGCAGCGGCTGCTGTACGGCTTCGGCATCGCCGCGGGCCGGCGCATCGCGGTGCTGGGCGCCAATGACGCGGCCGTCGCGCTGGTGCTGGACCTTCACTCCCAGGGCCTGGCCGTCTCCGACCTGCTGGTGCCCGAGGGCGCGCCGGTCGACATCGGGCCGCAGCGCGGCGCGCTCGAAGCCGCAGGCGTGCGCGTGCACACCCGCGTCACCGGCATCGAGGCCAGGGCCGGCAGCGATGGCGCGCTGGCGCAGGTGCAGTGGACGGCCGACGGCATCCGCGCGCAGGTGGACTGCGATGCGCTGCTGATGTCGGTGGGCTGGATGCCGGCGCTGCAGCTCGCCCTGCAGCGCGGCGGCACGCTGCGCTTCGACTCCGCGCTGGGCCAGCACCTGCCGGACGTGCTGCCGCCGGGCGTGTTCGTCGCTGGCAGCGCCAATGGCCGCTTCAGTGCCGGCGACCGCGCCTGGGACGGCCAGGTCGCCGGCGAACGCGCCGCGGCGCATGCGGGCGTGCGGAGCGCCGCCGCCGGCCATGCCAACGTGATCTCCGGCGCTGCGATGCGCAGCCCGGCACCCTCGCCGCGCCCGCAGTCGCATCCTTCGCCACTGTTCCCCTCGCCCGCCGGCAAGGAATTCGTCGACCTCGACGAGGACCTGACGCTGTCCGACCTCGCCCATGCCGCGCAGGAGGGTTTCGACAGCGTCGAGCTGCTCAAGCGCTACAGCACCGTGGGCATGGGCCCCTCGCAGGGGAAGCTGTCGAACCTCAATGCGGCGCGCCAGCTCGCGCACGTCACCGGCCGCAGCCTGCCCTCGCTCGGACTGACCACCGCGCGGCCTCCCTGGCAGCCGGTCAGCCTCGGCGCGCTGGCCGGTGCGCGCTTCGCGCCGCTGCGGCAGACGGCGCTGGACGCCTGGCATGAGGCGCAGGGCGCGCACTGGATGCCCGCGGGTGCATGGCGCCGCCCGGCCTTCTACGGCCGCGCGCAAGCTGCCGCCGATGCCATCGCCGGCGAAGTGGCCGCCGTGCGCAGCGCCGTCGGACTGATCGACGTCTCCACGCTGGGCAACATCGAGGGATGGGCCGCGATGCCGGCGTGCTGCTGGAACGCATCTACACCGGCCGCTTCGCCACGCTGGCCCCGGGCCGCACCCGCTACGCGGTGATGCTGGACGAGGCCGGCACCGTGATCGACGACGGCGTGGTGATGCGCCTGGCCGACGGCCGCTTCTACCTGACCACCACCACCGGCGCCAGCACCAGCGTGTACCGCGAACTGCAGCGGCGCGTGGCCGAGTGGGGACTGGACTGCGTGCTGCACAACCTCACCGGCCACATGGCGGCGATGAACCTCGCGGGACCGAAGGCCGCGACGGTGCTCGGCGCCTGCACGCCGATGCCGCTGGGCGAGGAGGCCTTCCCCTATCTCGCCGTGCGCGAGGGACTGGTGGCCGGCCATCCGGCGCGCGTGGCGCGGGTGGGCTTCGTGGGCGAGCTGGGCTACGAGATCCATGTGCCCTTCGCCGCCGCGCCCGCGGTGTGGCAGGCACTGATGCAGGCCGGCGCGGCGCAGGGCATCCGTCCCTTCGGCGTGGAGGCGCAGCGCGTGCTGCGGCTGGAGAAGGGCCACATCATCGTCGGCCAGGACACCGACGGGCTGACCAGTCCCTTCGAGGCCGGGCTCGACCGCCTGGTGCGCATGGACAAGCCCTTCTTCGTGGGGCAGCGGAGCCTCGCCATCCTCGCCAGGCGCGGCCCGCGGCAGAAGCTGGTGGGTTTCCGCCTCGCCGCACCGCGCGCGCCGCTGCGTGAATCCAGCCTCGCCATCGAAGGCGATGACATCGTCGGCCGCATCACCAGCATCGCCTGGTCGGAAACGCTGGGCTGCACCATCGGCCTGGCCATGCTCTCGCCGGCACACGCACGCCCTGGCGCACGCGTGCAGTTCCGCGACGAGCAGGGCGCACTGCACGCAGCCGAGGTGGTCGAGCCACCGTTCTACGACCCGGACAACCGGCGCCAGCGCATGGAGGCGGCATGAGCCACGGGGTGCGTCCCGTGCCCGCCAACCCCGCGGCCAGGCTCGAGGCGCCGCGCGTGGGCGTGCGCTTTGGCCTCAAGGGCGGCGACGCGCCGGCCTGGCTGGAACGCCACGGCATCCCCGTGCCCGATGCCCCGAACCGCATCGCGCACTGGCAGGCCGGCCGCTGCCTGCGGCTGGGCCACGGCGAATTCCTCATCGAGATGGACGAGCCCGGCCCGTATCCGCTGGCCGGCGACACCGGCGGCGGCGGAACCGCCCACGTCTGGCCGCTGCTGCGCTCCGACCACAGCCTGCTGCTCACCGGCAGCGCCTGGCCGGCGCTGCTCGCGCAGGTCTGCTCGTTCGACTTCCGGCGCTTCAGGGACGAACCCGGGCTGGCGGTGATGACCCTGATGGCCGGCATCGCGGTGACAGTGGTGGCCGAACGTCCCGCGCCGCCTGCTTCCGTGGCGGAGAGCGCCGCCGCCGCAGGTGATGCGCCCGCCGCGCTGCGCCTGTGGTGCGACGCCAGCTACGCCGGCTACCTCGATCACTGCCTGCAAACCCTCGCTGCCCCCAGTTCCCAGGGAGATCGCCGATGAAGACCGAAGAAATGCAGAAACGGCTGCGCGCCGATGGCATCCGCTACGTGCTGGC
Organism: Pseudomonadota bacterium; assembly: GCA_003242275.1. The sequence goes on from QGUX01000070.1 coordinate 6,795, forward strand.
CCAGTTCGTCGACATCCATGGCGCCGCCAAGGCCAAGTCGGTGCCGGTGGAACACCTCGACATGGTGCTGAACGAGGGCGCGGGATTCGCCGGCTTCGCCCTGTGGGGCTTCGGCACCGGGCCGCACGGCCCGGACTACATGGCGGTGGGCGATCCCTCGACGCTGAAGGTGCTGCCGTGGATGCCGGGCCACGCGCGCATCGTCTGCAATGGCTACGTGAAGGGTTCGCCCTGGCCCTACTGCTCGCGCGTGGCACTCAAGCGCCAGCTCGACCGCCTGGCCAGCGAGGGGCTGACGCTGTACACCGGCATCGAACCGGAGTTCATGCTGCTGACGCGCGGCCCGGACGGCCGGCTGCGTCCGTATGACCACAGCGATGCGCTGGAGAAGCCCTGCTACGACTACAAGGGCCTGTCGCGCGCGGCACAGTTCCTCGACGAGCTGGTCACCGGCCTGCGCTCCATCGGCATCGACGTCTACCAGATCGACCACGAGGACGCGAACGGCCAGTTCGAGGTCAACTTCACCTATTCGGACGCGCTGACCACCGCCGACAACTTCACGCTGGTGAAGATGGCGGTCAGCGAGCTGGCGCGCAAGCACGGCATGATCGGCACCTTCATGCCCAAGCCGTTCTCCAACCGCACCGGCAGCGGCGCGCACTTCCACATCTCCATCGGCAACGCCACCACGCGCAACCTGTTCCACGACCCGAAGGACCCGCAGGGACTGGAGCTGTCGGAGATGGGCTACCACTTCCTCGGCGGCCTGCTGGCCCACGCCCGGGCGCTGGCCGCGGTGTGCGCGCCCACGGTGAACTCGTACAAGCGCCTGGTGGTGGGCCGCGCGCTCTCCGGCGCCACCTGGGCGCCGGCCTACATCGCCTACGGCGACAACAACCGCACCGGCTGCGTGCGCATTCCCGGCGGCCGGCTGGAACTGCGCCTGGCCGATGCGGGCTGCAATCCCTACCTGGTCACCGCCGCGGTGATCGCCGCCGGCATGGATGGCGTGCGCCGCAGGCTCGACCCGGGCCCGATGAACAACAACAACCTGTACGAGTCCTCGCCCGAGGACCTCAAGGCGCAAGGCATCGGCCTGCTGCCGCAGACCCTGCACGAGGCACTGGCCGCCTTCGAGGAGGACGAGGTGGTGCAGGACGGCCTCGGCGAGCCGCTGGCGGCCGAGCTCCTGCGGCTCAAGCGCATGGAATGGACCGAGTACGCGCGCCATGTCTCGGACTGGGAATGCGACCGCTACCTGGAGTTTTTCTGATGTGTGGAATCGTCGGACTGTTGCTGAAGAACCCTTCCTGGGACGCGCGCCTCGGCGAGCTGCTGGTGCCCATGCTGTGCGGCATGACCGAGCGCGGGCCGGATTCCGCGGGGCTGGCGGTGTTCTCCTCGGTGCAATCGCCGGCGCTGAAACTGAGCCTGTTCCAGCTGCACGGCGCGCCCGACTGGGGCGCCTTCATGCGGCGGCTCAACGAGGCGCTGCCCGGCGAGCACGGCCTGCATGAAGGCGGCCGGCACGCGGTGCTGGCCACGCGCGCGCAGGCGCAGGCGGTGAAGGACCACATCGCCGGCGCCGCGCCCGGCGTGGTGGTGCTGTCGCAGGGCCATCGCATCGAGCTGTACAAGGACACGGGCGCGCCCGGCAGCATCGCCGAACGCTACGGCTTCGCGAAGCTGGCCGGCAGCCACGCGGTGGGACACACGCGCATGGCCACCGAGTCGGCGGTGACGCCGGCGCATGCGCATCCGTTCACTGCCGGCGAGGACTTCTGCCTGGTGCACAACGGATCGCTGTCCAACCCCTACCGCGTGCGCCGCAGGCTCGAGCCGCTGGGCATCCACTTCGAGACCGACAACGACACCGAGGCGGCCTGCCGCTTCCTCGAGTGGCGCATGCGCGAGGGCGACGGCATCGAGGCGGCGCTCACGCGCGGCTTCGAGGAGCTGGATGGCTTCTTCACCTTCCTGATCGGCACGCGCGACGGCATGTCGCTGGTGCGCGATCCCTTCGCCTGCAAGCCGGCCATCGTGGCCGAGACCGATGACTACGTGGCGGTGGCCTCGGAATTCCGCTCGCTGGCGCACCTGCCCGGGGTGTCGAAGGCGAAGCTGTTCGAGCCGCAGCCGCGCACCATCTACCACTGGGAGCGCACATGAGCGAGGTGCTGGAATTCGACCTGGCCCGCGACGAGGGCGTGCGCCGGCTCAATGCCTGGCTGCACCAGCATGCCGGCGCGGCCGACCCGCCGCCGGTACGGGTGCTGAACCCCGATGGCGCACACAACATCGCGGTGGGCGCCGACGCGCCGTTCCACATCGACGTGCTCGGCCACGCCGGCTACTACGTGGCCGGCATGAACAAGCACGCGCGCGTCACCGTGCACGGCAATGCCGGCACCGGCGCGGCCGAGAACATGATGAGCGGCGAGGTGCGCATCAAGGGCTTCGCCTCCAACGGCGCCGGCGCCTCGGCCCACGGTGGCCTGCTGGTGGTGGAGGGTGATGCCTCGCTGCGCTGTGGCATCTCGCTCAAGGGCGGCGACATCGTGGTCGGCGGCAGCGTCGGCAGCTTCTCGGCCTTCATGGCGCAGGCCGGCCGGCTGGTGGTCTGCGGCGATGCCGGCGAGGCGCTGGGCGATTCGCTGTATGAGGCGGTGATCTACGTGAAGGGCAAGGTGGCCTCGCTGGGCGCGGACGCGCGCTTCGAGGACATGGGCCCGGAGGACATCGAGGCGCTGGGCACACTGCTCGAGCGCGCCGCGCTGTCGCACGACCCGCGGCAGTTCCGCCGCGTGGCCTCGGCCCGCGCGCTCTACCACTGGAACGCCGACGCCAACCAGGAGTACTGATGGAAGAATCCGCAACCTTCGATCGCCACACGATCGACTACATCCAGCGCGCCTCGGCGACCGGCCTGTACGAGATCCGCGGCATGGGCGCCAAGCGGCGCCTGCCGCACTTCGACGACCTGGTGATGCTGGGTGCCTCCATGTCGCGCTACCCGCTGGAGGGCTACCGCGAGAAGTGCAGCACGAAGACGGTGCTGGGCACGCGCTACGCGAAGAAGCCGCTGGAGCTGGACATCCCCATCACCATCGCCGGCATGAGCTTCGGCGCGCTGTCGGCCAACGTGAAGGAGGCGCTGGGCCGCGCGGCCTCGGCCGTGGGCACCTCCACCACCACCGGCGACGGCGGCATGACCAACGAGGAGCGGCTGTCGTCGAAGTTCCTGGTGTACCAGTGCCTGCCCTCGCGCTACGGCTTCAACCCGGACGACGTGCGCCGCGCCGATGCCATCGAGGTGGTGATCGGCCAGGGCGCCAAGCCCGGCGGCGGCGGCATGCTGCTCGGCCAGAAGGTGAACCCGCGCGTGGCGAGGATGCGCACGCTGCCCGAGGGTGTGGACCAGCGCTCGGCCTCGCGCCATCCGGACTGGACCGGGCCGGACGACCTCGCCATCAAGATCCGCGAGCTGCGCGAGATCACCGACTGGGAGAAGCCCATCTACGTGAAGGTGGGCGCCACGCGCACCTTCCACGACGTGAAGCTGGCCGTGCATGCCGGCGCCGACGTGGTGGTGGTGGACGGCATGCAGGGCGGCACCGCCGCCACGCAGCTGGCCTTCATCGAGCACGTGGGCATTCCCACGCTGGCGGCGGTGCGCCAGGCCGCCGATGCGCTGGAGGACCTCAACATGACCGGTGAGGTGCAGCTCATCGTCTCCGGCGGCATCCGTTCCGGCGCCGATGTCGCCAAGGCCATGGCGCTGGGCGCCGATGCGGTGTCCATCGGCCAGGGCATCCTGGTCTCCCTCGGCTGCAACAGCGCAACCTACGTGAAGGACGGCAGGCACATCGACGCCATCGCCGACTACGCGGCCCTGGGCACGAAGCCGGGCTTCTGCCACCACTGCCATACCGGCCGCTGCCCCGTGGGCGTCACCACCCAGGACGAGGTGCTGGAGCAGCGCCTCGAGGTGGAAGTGGGCGCGCGCCGCGTGCGCAATTACCTCAGGACGCTGACCATGGAGCTGACCACGCTGGCGCGCGCCTGCGGCAAGCAGGACGTGCACCACCTGGAGCGCGAGGACCTGGTGGCGCTGACGGTGGAGGCGGCGGCCATGGCCGGCGTGCCGCTGGCCGGCACGCAGTGGATTCCGGGGCGCGGGGTCGCCGCGCCCTGATCACGGCTCCGGGGCGCCCCGCGGCCCCGGCCCCGGCGCCAGCGGCAGCGCCGCCCCGCCGCCCCTGCCCGACAGCACGGCCACGCCCTGGGTGATGTCGGCGCCGGACGGACTCTGGAAGGCGCGCAGCCCGAACTGCGGCAGGATGGCGTACAGGTGGTCGAAGATGTCCGCCTGCACGCCCTCGTGCACCACCCACTGCGTGCTGGCGGTGAAGCAGTAGACCTCCAGCGGCAGGCCCTGCGGGCCGGGCTGGAGCTGCCGCACCATGTGGATCATGTCCTTGTTGATGTGCGGGTGGTTGGCGATGTAGTTCGACACGTAGGCGCGGAAGGTGCCGATGTTGGTCACGCGCCGCTCGTTCAGCGGATCGAGGCCCTGCTCGCGCAGCCGGGCGTTGTACTCGGCCAGCTCGGCGCGCTTCTTCTCCAGGTAGCCGCGCAGCAGCACCAGGCGGTCGAGGCTGTCACGCTCCTCGTCGCTGAGGAACCTCACCGAACTCTGGTCGATGTACAGCGCGCGCTTGATGCGCCGGCCGCCCGACTCGAACATGCCGCGCCAGTTCTTGTAGCTCTCGCTGATCAGCCGCCAGGTCGGGATCATCGTGATGGTCTTGTCCCAGTTGCGCACCTTGACGGTGTGCAGCGAGATGTCGATCACGTCGCCGTCGGCATTGAGCTGCGGCATCTCGATCCAGTCGCCCACGCGCAGCATGTCGTGCGCCGACAGCTGCACGCTGGCCACGAACGACAGCAGCGTGTCCTTGAACACCAGCATCAGCACCGCGGTCATGGCGCCGAGGCCCGACAGCAGCAGCAGCGGGTCGCGATTGAACAAGGCCGCGACAACCAGGATGCCCGCCACCATGAAGATGCCGATGCGGGTGAGCTGCAGGTAGCCCTTGATGGGCCGCGACTGCGCCCGCTCCGGGTCGGACTGCTCGTAGATGACGCCGATGGCGGTGAGCGCGTGCGAGAGTGCCAGCGCCAGCGTGAACACCACGTAGGCGCCGGCCACGCCGCGCACCACGGTGATCGCCGTGGCCGGCACGCCCTCCACGAAGGCGATCCCGTAGTGCACCACCAGCGCCGGCACCACGTCGGCCAGGCGCGGGATCACCCGATGGCCGATGAGCGCGTCGTACCAGCGGCCCGGCATGCTGCGCATGGCGCGGCCGATGCCCTTGAGCAGCAGCGACTTGGTGACCAGGCTCGACAGCCACACCACCAGCACCAGCAGCACCAGCTGCACGGTGGTGAGGGCCCAGGGATTCTGCCGCAGCGACGGCAGCAGCGACTCGACGGATTCCATGGCCGCGATTCTAGCGGCCACGGCACACGCGTGCGGCTTCCATTATGCTTGCCTTTCCCGCCCAACCCGGCGATCCACATGACCACCGACTACGAGAAGCTCGGCGCCTTCTACCTCGGCAAGGTGTTCGACCCCGCCACGGGAAGCACGCTCGAGGAACCGCTGCTGTACGACTCGCGCGACCTGACCACGCATGCGGTGTGCGTGGGCATGACGGGCAGCGGCAAGACCGGCCTGTGCCTGGCGCTGCTGGAAGAGGCGGCCATCGACGGCATCCCGGCGATCTGCATCGATCCCAAGGGCGACCTGGGAAACCTGCTGCTGGCCTTCCCTGCCCTGGCGCCGCAGGACTTCGCCGCCTGGGTGGACGAGGGCGAGGCCGCGCGGCGCAACCTGACCATCGAGCAGTACGCGGCCCGAGTGGCCGAGCAGTGGCGCGGCGGCCTGGCCGAGTGGGACCAGCCGCCCGAGCGCATCGCGCGGCTGCGCGACGCGGTGGACATGGCCATCTACACGCCGGGCTCGGACAGCGGCCTGCCGCTGTCCATCCTGCGTTCGTTCGCACCGCCGCCGGCCGAGCTCGTGGCGGACGAGGCAGCCCTGTCCGAGCGCATCGCCACCGCCGTGTCCGGCCTGCTGGGCCTCCTGGGACGCGATGCCGATCCACTGCAGAGCCGCGAGCACATCCTGCTGTCGAACCTCGTCGGCCATGCCTGGCGCGAGGGCCGCGCGCTGGAGCTGGCGGACCTGATCGCGGGCGTGCAGAAGCCGCCCTTCGACCGGCTGGGCGCGCTGGACCTGGAGACCTTCTTCCCTGCCAGGGCGCGCACCGAGCTGGCGCTGGCCATCAACGGCCTTCTGGCCTCACCGCGCTTTGCCGCCTGGACGCGCGGCGAGCCGCTGGACGCGCAGCGCCTGCTGTTCACGCCCGAGGGCAGGCCGCGCGTGGCCATCATCTCGATCGCGCACCTGTCGGAGGCCGAGCGCATGTTCGTGGTGACGCTGCTGCTGAACGAGGCGATCGGCTGGATGCGCCGGCAGGGCGGCACCTCCTCGCTGCGCGCCATCCTCTACATGGACGAGATCTTCGGCTTCTTCCCGCCCACGGCGAACCCGCCGTCGAAGGCGCCGATGCTGACGCTGCTGAAGCAGGCGCGCGCGCATGGCCTGGGCGTGGTGCTGGCCACGCAGAACCCGGTGGACCTCGACTACAAGGGCCTGGGCAATGCCGGCACGTGGCTGATCGGGCGGCTGCAGACCGAGCGCGACCGCGAGCGCCTGCTCGACGGCCTCGGCGCCGCGCTGGGCGGCGCCGGTCCTTCGCGCGAGGAACTTTCACGCCAGCTTGGCGCGCTCACCCAGCGCGTGTTCCTGATGCGCAACGTGCACGATGACGCACCGGTGCTGCTGAAGGTGCGCTGGCTGCTGTCGTACCTGCGCGGGCCGCTGACGCCGGCGGAGATTTCGCGGCTGATGGCGCCGCGCAAGCAGGCGGCGGGTACGACGGCGTCCTCGCCCACCGCAGCAGCGCCGGCGGCTGCGCCGGCCGCGCCCGCCGCCCAGGCATCGGGCGGCGCCGGCGCGCCACCCATCCTGCCGGCAGGCGTGGAGCAGTCCTTCGTTCCCGTGCGCGGCGCAGCGGAGGGCATCACCTACCGTCCCCGTGTGCTGGGAGAAGCCAAGTTGCACTTCGTCGATAGCGCACGAAACTCCGAAACCGGGAAAACCTTGCGGTGGGCG
>QGUX01000300.1 GCA_003242275.1 Pseudomonadota bacterium
GTTCACGGAGGCACTCCACCGTGCCCTCGTCCAGGCAGCGCGCATTGATGCTGTAGCCGTCCGGGTGCGAGCGCGGCACGTAGAAGGACTTCACGCCGCACACCTTGCAGAACAGGTGGCGCGCGGTGCCGGTGTTGAACTGGTAGCTGGCCAGCACCTCCTCGCCCGAGACCAGGCGGAAGTGCGCCCGGGGGACGATGAGGTGCAGGTAACCCACCTTCCGGCACATGGAGCAGTTGCACTCCAGCACCTCCATGTTCTCCGGCGCTTCGACTTCGAAACGCACCCTGCCGCAGTGGCAGCCGCCCCGGTGTATGGCCATCGCCGGAGCATATCAGCGCGGCGGCGTCAGGACGACCGGCCGTCGAAGGGGATGCGCTTCACCGTTGCGGGATCCACGTCCTCGAGGCAGCGGATGTTGATCGCCGCCATCTCCTGGCCCTGGTTCTCGCCGAAGGCAAAGGGTGCGCAGCCGCAGTTGGGACAGAAGTGGTGCCGGATGGCATGCTTGTTGAACAGGTAGACTGGCAGGGGATCCGGGCTCGCCACCAGCTTCATCTGCGCGCGTGGCACGAACCACAGCAGGTAACCCTTGCGGCTGCAGTGCGTGCAATTGCACTCCACCACCGAGTCGAACTCCCCCTCCACTTCGAACCGGACCTGGCCGCAATGGCAGCTTCCGAGGTGACTCACAGGTGCTTCCCCCTTGCTGAGTTGATGGATCGTGGTGCCGCAGCCGCCGCGCCCTGCGCCATGGCCGCAGCACCGGACATAAGACGCTATCACGCCCCTGCTTTTCGGGTAGCGCAGCACTCGCCCGATGGCAAGGTCCCATGACCGGGATAAACTCCCGGGATTCGAACACCTTCGTCCAGGGGGGATCCATACAAGTGTTCAACCGCATCGTGAAAACCGGTGCCGCGACGCTGTTCGCGGTCGCCGCGGCCGGCCTCGTCACCTCGTGCGGACGGGGGCCTGCTCCAGGGGACCCGCTGGCCAACCCGGCCGCCGTGGATGACCAGCGCCTGGCCAGGGGCACCTCCGATCCCGCGCTGTGGGCGCACTACGGCGGCAGCTACAACGAGCAGCGCTTCAGCCCGCTCAAGCAGATCAACGACGGCAACGTGAAGGACCTGGGCCTGGCCTGGTACGCGGACTACCGCACCAACCAGAACCAGCACGGCTCGCCGCTGTACATCGACGGCGTCATCTATGTGTCCACCGCGCGCAACGTGGTGCACGCCTTCGATGCGCGCGACGGCAAGGAGCTGTGGGTCTACCACCCGAGCATGGTGCCGAACCCGAACCTGGGCCTGGTGAACCGCGGCCTCGCGGCCTACAAGGGCAAGATCTACATGGGCCAGCTCGACGCGAAGCTGGTGGCCATCGACGCGAAGACCGGCAAGGCGGTGTGGACGGTGGACACCGTGCCCGAGAGCACCGGCCTGCCCGAGGCCATGCGCAAGCAGTACTCGATCACCATGGCGCCGCGCGTGGCCAAGGGCAAGGTGTTCGTCGGCGGCTCGGGCGGCGAGTTCGGCGTACGCGGCTGGATCGCCGCCTACGATGCCGAGACCGGCGAGGAAGTCTGGCGCTTCTGGACCGTGCCGGGCGACCCGGCGCTGGGCCCGGACCAGCCGCACCTGGTCAAGGCGCGCGAGACCTGGCCGAAGGACCTGCCCTTCTGGCAACAGGGCGGCGGCGGCACCATCTGGGACGCGCTGGTCTATGACCCGGAGACCGACCTGCTGTACTTCGGCACCGGCAACGGCACACCGTGGAACCGCGAGATGCGCGACCCGAAGGAGCGCGGCGACAACCTGTACGTCTGCTCCATCATCGCGGTGAAGCCCGACACCGGCGAGTACGTGTGGCACTACCAGGTGGTGCCGGGCGACTCCTGGGATTACGACGCCGTGAGCCCGATGTTCACGGCCGATCTCGACTTCAATGGCACGAAGCGCCACGTGCTGGTGCAGCCGTCGAAGAACGGCTTCATCTACGTGCTGGATGCGAAGACCGGCGAGTTCATCAGCGGCGACGCCTTCACTGGCGTGACCTGGGCGAGCGGCATCGACAGGAACGGCCGTCCCATCGAGGTGCCGGGCGCGCGCTACGAGAAGGAGCCGTTCAACATCGGCCCGGGCGCACCGGGCGGCCACACCTGGCATCCGAATGCGTTCAGCCCGGATACCGGCCTGGTCTACATCCCCACCTGGGAGAACTACAATGCGATGGTGCCGCAGGTGCGGCCGGCCAACGGTCCGCCGCCGCTGATCTCCTTCGGCGGCCGCTACGACCCGGCCACGCTGAAGCCCCACAACAAGCAGGCCGACGACGGCTGGCTGCAGGCCTGGGACCCGGTGGCGCGCAAGGTGGTATGGGAGAGCGAGCGCGGCCAGCGCGCCACCAGCGGCGTGCTGGCCACCGGCGGCAACCTGGTGTTCATGGGCAACAGCCGCGGCCAGAAGCTGCGGGCCTACAACGCCCGCACCGGCGAGGTGCTGTGGGAATTCGATGCGCAGACCGACGTGTACGCCGGGCCCATCACCTACGAGCTCGACGGTGTGCAGTACATCGCCGCCAGTGTCGGCGGCACCGGCCAGGGTGATTACTTCGCGCCCGGCTACGGCCGCATGCTGGTGTTCCGGCTCGGCGGCACCGCGACGCTGCCGCCCAACCAGCCGTACACGCCGCGGCCGCTGGATCCGCCGCCGCTCACCGCCTCGGCCGACGTGGTGGCGCGCGGCGCGCAGCTGTATGCGGACAACTGCGCCGTGTGCCACGGCCCCAATGCCGTGCCGGGCGGCCGCGGCGGCAATGGCCCGAACCTGACCACCACGCCGTTCCTCCACTCGCAGGCCGGCTTCGACCAGGTGGTGCTGCAGGGGGCGCGCACCGACCGCGGCATGCAGGACTTCCGCGGCAAGCTGACCGAGGAGGATTCGGCCGCGGTGCTGGCCTACATCATCGCCCGCGCCCACGAGGTGAAGAACAACCCGCCGCCGGCCTTCGGGCCGCCGCGCGGAGCAGGGGCGGCCGCCGGTGCGGGTGCGGGTGGCCCCGGCCGCGGTGCGGGCGCGCCGCCGCCGTCCCAGCAGCAGGCTCCCCGCGACGTGCACGAGGAGGCCGCAGCGCAGCAGCGCTGAGGCCGCCGGCTCCGGCAAGCCACGGGACGCCCGGCCTCGAGCCGGGCGTTTCGTTTTCAGGCCTGTTCAGGAACGGCACTGTTCCATTCGGGATAAACTCCTGCCCCTTGCAGCCCAGACCGAAATCGGGGGAACAAAGTGTCGATCTACAGAACAGT
>QGUX01000301.1 GCA_003242275.1 Pseudomonadota bacterium
CGGCAGTTTTCGGGTAGCCCCTGGGGGCGCATTGCCCACCCGATCTTCCGCGAGCGCCCGCTCAATGCCATCGGGTATGGCGAGCCGCAGGGTGAAGTGGTGCTGCGCCGGACCATCGCGGACTACCTGGCGACGGCCCGCGGCATCGCCTGCGGCGCCGAGCAGATCGTGGTGATGGCCGGCTCCGAGCAGTCGCTGGAATTCATGATCGCGCAGATCGGGTCGCCCGGCGATGCCGCATGGGTGGAGGAACCCGCGGGGCCCTACGTGCGGCACGTGCTGCGCGCGGCCGGCCTCGTGCCCGTGCCCATCAGGGTGGACGCGGAAGGCCTCGACGTCGCCGAGGGCCTGCGCCGGCAGCCCCGCGCGCGCCTGGCCATCGTCTCGCCCACTCACCAGTATCCCACCGGCGCCACGCTGTCGCTGGCGCGCCGCAGGGCGCTGGTGGAGTGGTGCGAATCCACCGGCGCCTGGATCCTCGAGAACGAGATCGACGGCGACTACCGCTACGTGCCCAATCCGCTCACGCCCATCCACGCGCTGTCGCGCCAGGACCGCGTGTTCTACTGCGGCAGCCTGAGCAAGCCCCTGGCGCCGGGACTGCGCACCAACTACCTGGTGGTGCCGGCGCAGCTGATGCCCCAGCTCAGGCTGCGCACGACGCTGGTGCCCATGCTCACCCAGCTGGTGCTGGCCCGCTTCAATTCCGAGGGCCACATGGCGCTGCACATGCGGCGCATGCGCAGGCTGTACGCGCGCCGTCGCGCGGTGCTGCTCGAGGCGCTGCGCGAATGCGCGGCCGAGTACCTCGACGTGCCGCACGTGCCCGAAGGCGGGCTGCGCGTGACGGCCGCGCTCAGGCACGGCCTGGACGACCTGCGCGTGTCGCAGGCCTGCCTCGCCGCGGGCATCAAGGTGGATCCCCTGTCGGTGTGCTACGCCGGGCGCGCGACTTCCGGCCTCATCATGGGCTTCGCCTCGACGCCCGAGGAGCGCATCCGGGACGCCGTGGCCACGCTCACCGGCGTGCTGCGCCGCGAACTGGACTGACCCGCGCCGCACGGACTGGCTCTACAAGCGCCGCACCGCGCTGCTTACGCTGCCGCACTCATCAGAAGAAGAGCCCGGCAACGGGTGGGGGCAGGGAAATGCTTGTAGCCAATCGTGGAACGTTCGCGCTGGTCGGCGCGGGCCTCATCGGCCTGGCCGTGGCGCCGGGGGTGCTGGCCGCGGAGGACGAGGACAACCTGGACGAAATCGTGGTCACCGGGTCGCGCATCTCCGCGGACATCGGCATGGCCGCGCCGACGCCGGTGACCGCCGTGAGGGGGAAAAGCTGGCCCCGCTGGCACCCCACCCCCTGGTCCGGGCCCTGGGCCAGGTGCCGCCGTTCTACGGCAACACCAACAGCGACGTGCGCAGCGGCTTCTTCAGCTCTCCCGGCAGCGGCAACCTGAACCTGCGCGGCCTGAACACGGGCGGCAGCGGCCGCACGCTGACGCTGCTGGACGGGCGCCGGGTCGTGCCGGCGACGGGCTTCGGCAGCGTGGACATCAACATCCTGCCCTCGTTGCTGGTGCAGCGGATCGAGACGGTGACCGGCGGCGCCTCGGCGGCCTATGGCACCGACGCCGTGGCCGGCGCGGTGAACTTCGTGCTCAACACCGACTACACCGGCTGGCAGGTGAATGCGCAGGCCGGCACCACCAGCCGCGGCGATCGCGACAACATGCTGTACTCCGCCGCCTGGGGCGGATCCCTCGGCGAGCGCGCGCACCTGCTGCTCAGCGGCGAGTACTACACGGCGGACGGCGTGGACAGTTACGCCGAGCGCCCCTGGTACCAGGGCTATGCGCTGATCGCCAATCCGCTGGCGACGGCGGCCAATCCCTACGAGCCGATGTACATCCCGCGCACCAACGTGGTGTCGTCGATCGCCACCTTCGGCGGCCTGATCTGCGGTTCATCGAACCCCGCGTGCAACGTGCCCACCACCTCGGCGCTGTACCGGCAGTACTTCCGGCCCGATGGCACGCTGGCGCCGTTCGTGCTCGGCGAGGGCCCCAGCCCGGCAACCGGGCAGAACTACAGCGCGCACTCCATCGCCGGCGGAGGCAGTGGCGATGACGTGACGGCCAGCCTGCTCGCGCTTTCGCCGAAGGCGAAGCGCAGCAGCCTGTTCGCCTACCTGGACTATGACGCCACGCCCAACCTGAACCTGTACGTGCAGGCCCTTGCCGGCAGGGGCATGATCGACCAGCCGGATCATGGCGGCCGGTTCGCCGCGGTCAACGGCCTGGACACGCGCCTCACCATCTACCGGGACAACCCGTTCCTGCCCGATGCGGTGCGCCAGATCATGATCGACGAGGGACTGGAATCCTTCCAGATGAACTTCGTCGGCGACAGGTCGGGGCTGGGCCGCGAGTCCCGCGTGAAGCAGGACAACAAGACCACCTCGGGCACGGTCGGATTCAAGTGGACCATTGACCGCGGTCCCTTCAGCAACTGGCAGGTCAGCGGCTACGGCCAGTACGGCAAGGCCGACAACACCGGCTACCAGCAGGGCATCCTCCTCGACCGCTTCTATGCCGCCATCGACGCGGTGGCCGATCCGGACGACCCGGACAACATCGTGTGCTACGCGGCGACGGTGGACCCCGCGAAGTATGGCGACTGCGTGCCGCTGAACATCTTCGGCACCGGCAATGCCTCGGACGCGGCCATCGCCTACGTGACCCGCTTCACCCCGGGGCAGCAGATCACCACGCCGCTGTTCTTCCAGCCCGATGGCTACGACAGCGGCAAGACCGTGACCTTCACCTCCGGCATCGGCAAGGTCTACAACACCGACACCAGCCAGACGGTGTTCGACCTTTCGGCCCAGGGCAAGGTGTGGGATGGCTGGGCCGGACCCATCGCCGCGGCGGTGGGCGTCGACTACCGCAAGGAAAAGATCGTGCAGATCGTGTACGACCCGAGCAATCCGTCCAGCGATCCCTCCATCTTCCCGGCCAGCCCGGCGGTCAATCCAGCGCTGCGCGGCGTGCCGTCGAATCCGGCCACGCGCAGCTCGATGATGCAGAACTCCACGGTGGCCAATGTCCACGGCCAGTACACGGTCAAGGAGGCCTTCACCGAGTGGCAGGTGCCGTTGCTGGCCGGCAAGTCCGGCGCGGAGCAGCTCAACCTGCTGGCCGCGGCGCGCTATGCGGATTACTCGGGCAGCGGCGGCGTCTGGTCCTGGAAGACGGGCCTGGACTGGCAAGTGCTCGACGGCCTGCGCCTGCGCGGCACGGTGTCGCGC
>QGUX01000071.1 GCA_003242275.1 Pseudomonadota bacterium
AGACTAGAAGGCATCGGGTTGTGGTGTGTCTGTTGGTGTGTTGTTTTTTAAGGAGAAGACGGCCTTCGGAGTAGGAGGCCGTTTCGTTGGCCCGGAGATGTAGATAAGGGGCAGGCCCCGGCGGTGATGCGAACCTGTGCGCGCTGATCGAGCGCGACGAGGAGAACGGGCTGATCAGGCGCGTCAACAACGTGGTGCTGAACATCGCCGGGGCGCGCTCGCGCGGCATCGACCTGGAGCTCTCGTACCGCCGCGCCGTGGACTGGTTCGGCGGTGGCACACTGGCGCTGCGCCTGTTCGCGAACCGCACGCTGGAGAGCTCCACCACCAATGCGCTGGGCACGCGCATCGACCGCGCCGGGCAGACCGGCCTGTTCGGCGGCGCGCCGCGCTTCCAGTCCAACCTGTCGCTGGCCTTCGAGCGCGGCCCGCTGCGCGTGGCCGTGCAGCAGCGCTACATCAGCAGCGGCAGCTACGATGCCACCTACGGTCCCGGCGACATCGACCGGCGGCGCGTGCGGCCGGCCGCCTACACCGGCGCGCAGGTGAGCTGGCGGCCGCCGGGCCTCGCGGGCACGCGCATGTACTTCAACGTGCAGAACCTCTTTGACGAGGATCCGCCCATCGCGCCGGACTGGGGTTTCGGCGGCTCGATTCCCACCAACGAGGGGCTGTTCGACGTGCTCGGCCGACGCATCGTGTTCGGCCTGCGCTACGAGCGCTGATCAGCGCCGGTAGCCGTTGGTGATGGGATAGCGCCAGTCGCGCCCGAAGGCGCGGCGGCTCACGCGCACGCCCGGCGGTGCCTGGCGGCGCTTGTATTCATTGCGCTTGACCATGTCGAGCACGCGGCCCACCACCGCGCGGTCGAAGCCGCGCGCGACGATCTCGTCCACCGACAGGTCGTCCTCGATGAAGGCCTCGAGGATGGGGTCGAGCACCTCGTAGGGTGGCAGGGAATCGGTGTCCTTCTGGCCGTGGCGCAGCTCGGCCGAGGGTTCGCGCTCGATCACGCGCCAGGGGATGGGAGGCCGGCCGCCGAATTCGCCGCGGCGGGCGGCCAGTTCGTTGCGGTAGCGCGCCAGGCGGTACACCAGCAGCTTGCTGCAGTCCTTGATCGGCGCGAAGCCGCCGTTCATGTCGCCGTACAACGTGGCGTAGCCCACCGCCATCTCGCTCTTGTTGCCGGTGGTGAGCAGCATGCGGCCGGTCTTGTTGGAGATCGCCATCAGCAGCAGGCCGCGGCAGCGCGCCTGGATGTTCTCCTCGGTGGCGTCGGGTTTCGTGCCGCGGAACTGCTCGGCCAGCGCCGCCAGCGTGGCCTCGAACATGCCCTCGATGGAGATCACGCTGTAGGCCACGCCCAGCGTGCGCGCCTGCGCCTCGGCATCCTCCATGCTCATCGAGCTGGTGTAGCGCGAGGGCATCATCACCACCTGCACGCGCGAGGCGCCCAGCGCGTCCACGGCGACGGCCGCGGTCAGCGCCGAGTCCACGCCGCCGGACAGGCCCATCACCACGCCCGGGAAGCCGTGCTTGTTGACGTAGTCGCGCACGCCCAGCACCAGCGCGCGGTACACGCTTTCCTCGTCGCCCAGCTCGGGCGCGACCGGGTCGGGGCCGACCGGCTCGAACTGCACGCGGCCGGCGGCGTCGCGCGTGACGTCCAGCAGCACCACCGCCTCCTCGAAGGCGGCCGCGCGCAGCCGCACGCTGCC
Source organism: Pseudomonadota bacterium (assembly GCA_003242275.1). The sequence goes on from QGUX01000071.1 coordinate 1,719, forward strand.
GTCGGCGTCCAGCGCGCAGGACCGGCCGTCGAACACCAGCTCGTCCTGGCCGCCGACCAGGTTCACGTAGGCGATGGGCAGGCCGGTCTCGGCGATGCGCTCGCGCAGCACGGCCTCGCGGGCGCGCTGCTTGCGCTGTTCGTAGGGGGAGGCGTTCATCACCAGCAGGGCCTCGGCGCCGCGCGCCTTCGCGCCGCGCGCCGGGCCGCTCTCCCACACGTCCTCGCAGATGGCCAGCCCGAAGCGCACCCCCATGAACTCAGCCACCGACAGCTCCTCGCCCGGCAGGAAGTAGCGCTTCTCGTCGAAGACCTGGTAGTTGGGCAGGCAGTTCTTGCGGCAGTTGACCGGCGGGCGGCCGGGCACCAGCAGGCTGCCGGCGTTGTAGATGGCCGGCCTGCCGCTGGCGCCGACGTACTCCGGATAGCCGACGAAGATGGCGGGCAGGCCCGAGGCGGGGTCATCCACTTCGGCCTTCAGCGCGGCCAGCGCCTGCTCGACCTGGATGCGCAGGCCGCGGTGGAACAGCAGGTCCTCGGGCGGATAGCCGCTCAGCGTCAGCTCGGGGAACACCACGAGGTCCGCGCCCTGCACGCGCGCGGCGCGCGCCGCCTCGCGCACGCGTTGCGCGTTGCCCTGCACGTCGCCGACGAGCAGATCCAGCTGGGCCAGCGCGATACAGGGCCCGCGGGACATCCGGCCGTTACTTCTTGCGGACGGGGCGCGTGGCGCGACGTGCGGCCGTCTTCACCCGCCGGGCGGCCTTCTTCGCGGCGCGGCGCACGGCCTTGCCGCGCGCGGCAACCCGCCGGGCCACCTTGCGCGCGGTCTTCTTGCCCGCGGCCACCTTCTTTCCGACCTTCACGCGCCTGGCCGCCTTGCGGACCACCTTCTTCGCCCTGACGCCGGCCCTGGCGGCGGCGGAACGCGCCTTGCCGGCCACCTCCGCCACACCCTGGACCACCGGTCGTGCCGCCACGGCCACCGCGACGGCGCGCGCCTTGCGATGCGCCTTCAGCGCCTCGGCCATGGCCGTGCCCAGCTCGGCGGGGCTCTTCACGGTGCGCACGCCGGCCTCTTCCAGCGCGCGGTACTTGTCGGCCGCGGTGCCCTTGCCGCCGGAGATCACGGCGCCGGCATGGCCCATGCGCTTGCCCGGCGGCGCGGTGACGCCGGCGATGTAGGCCACCACCGGCTTGGTCACGTAGCGGGCGATGTGCGCGGCCGCGGCCTCTTCGTCGCCGCCGCCGATCTCGCCAACCATCACGATGCCCTCGGTCTGCGGGTCGCGCTCGAACAGCTCGATCACGTCGATGAAGTTCATGCCGCGCACCGGGTCGCCGCCGATGCCCACGCAGGTGCTCTGCCCCAGGCCGATCTGGGTGGTCTGGTGCACGGCCTCGTAGGTCAGCGTGCCCGAGCGCGAGACGATGCCCACGCAGCCCTTCTTGTGGATGAAGCCGGGCATGATGCCGATCTTGCATTCATCCGGCGTGATGATGCCCGGGCAGTTCGGCCCGATCAGCCGCGTGGGCTTGCCGGTCAGGGCCGCCTTGAAGCGGATCATGTCGTTCACCGGGATGCCCTCGGTGATGCACACCACCAGCTCGATGCCGGCATCGGCTGCCTCGAGGATGGCGTCGGCCGCGAACGCGGCCGGCACGTAGATCATGCTGACCGTGGCGCCGGTCTTCTCCACGGCCTCGCGCATGGTGTCGAACACCGGCAGGTCGAGGTGGGTGCTGCCGCCGCGACCCGGCGTGACGCCGCCGACGATGCGCGTGCCATAGGCGATGCACTGCTGCGCGTGGAAGGTTCCCTGCTTGCCGGTGAAGCCCTGGACCAGGACCCGGCTGCGCTTGTTGACGAGGATGCTCATGGGTATGTCGCCTTCGAAACTGGATCAGCCACCCTTCGCCGCCGCGACGACCTTCTTCGCCGCATCGGTGAGGCCCTCTGCCGGCTGCAGCGACAGCCCGCTCTCGGCGAGCATCCTGCGCGCCTGCTCCGCGTTGGTGCCCTCCAGGCGCACCACCACCGGCACCTTCACGCCCACCTTCTGCACGGCGGCGATGATGCCCTCGGCGATCACGTCGCAGCGGACGATGCCGCCGAAGATGTTGACCAGGATGGCACGCACCTTGGGGTTCGACAGGATCAGCTCGAAGGCCGCGGTGACGCGCTCCACCGTGGCGCCGCCGCCCACGTCGAGGAAGTTGGCGGGCGCGCCGCCGTGCAGCTTGATGATGTCCATGGTGGCCATGGCCAGGCCCGCGCCGTTGACCATGCAGGCGATGTCGCCGTCGAGCGAGACATAGTTGAGGTCGTGCTCGGCGGCACGGGCCTCGATCGGGTCTTCCTGCGACACATCGCGCAGCTGGGCCAGCTCGGGATGGCGGAACAGCGCGTTCGGGTCAATGCCGATCTTGGCGTCCAGCGCCACCAGCCGGCCGTCCTCGGTGACGATCAGCGGGTTGACCTCGACCAGGCTGGCGTCCTGCTCGATGTACAGCTTGTACAGCGCCTTGAGGATGGAGGTGAATTCGCCGATCTGCTTGCCGGTGAGCCCCAGCGCGAAGGCCAGCTCCCGGGCCTGGTAGGCCTCCAGCCCCACCGCCGGATGGATGGTGACGCTCCTGATCTTCTCGGGCGTCTCGGCCGCCACGGTCTCGATGTCCATGCCGCCGGCGGCCGAGGCCACCACGGCGATGCGGCCCTTGTCACGGTCGAGGGTCAGGCTCAGGTAGATCTCGCGGGCGATCGCCGAGCCGGACTCCACGTAGACCTTCTCGATGGGCAGGCCCTCGGAACCGGTCTGCTTGGTGACCAGCCGCTGGCCGATCAGGGCGGCGGCGGCCTCGCGCACGGCCTCGATGTCGCGCACCACCTTGACGCCCCCGGCCTTGCCGCGCCCGCCGGCGTGGACCTGGGCCTTGACCACCCAGACCGGGCCTTCCAGCCTGCGGGCGACCTCGGCGGCCTCGTCGGCGCTGGCGGCCACATGGCCCGTCGGCACCGGAATGCCGTATTCGGCAAAGATCTTCTTCGACTGGTATTCGTGCAGATTCATGGCATCCGGAACAGTCGGCGAATGGAGTCCGCCATTCTAGATGGAAAACCCGCACCGGGTCACAGTTGCACCCTGCACTTGACTGTCCCCGTCAGTCATGGTGCTAGAGTCCCGCGCTGCCATGCGCTTTCATGCCCGCAACCAGGTCCAGCCGGCCGAAGGGGCGCCCTCAGACCTTGCCTGGCGCGTCATCGGGCTGGTCAACATCTACCGCCTGCTGGTGGCCGGGGGGCTGTTCGCCTGCGCGCAGAGCGACGCGATGCAGGAGATCCTCCTCATCGACCACCCGGCGGCGCTGTCCATCATCACCGCGGCCTGGTTCTTCGCCGGCATCGGCCTGATAGCGCTGCGGCACCTGCCCTTCATGGGCCTGAGGCTGCTGGCCTTCACCCACGCGGTCACCGACTCGGTGGCCATGGCCTTCGTGCTGTGGGCCACCAGCGGGGTGGCCGGCGGGCTGGGCATCCTGGTGCTGCTGCCGGTGGGCTCGATGGCGCTGCTGACCGGCAACCGCGACGCCCTGTTCATGGCCGCCACCGCCACCGTGGCCATCCTGATCCAGCAGCTTGCGCGCGAGGTGGCACCCGGCCCCACCGAGGGCGGCTATGTCAGCGCGGCGGTGCTGGGCATCGTGATCTTCCTCGCGGCGCTGCTGGTGCGGCCGCTGGCCAACCGGCTGATCCAGAGCGAGGCGCTGGTCAGGAAGCAGGAACTGGACCTCGCCAACCTGGCGCAGCTCTCGCAGTACATCGTGCAGCGGCTGCGCGAGGCCATCCTGGTGGTGGACGAGTCCGACCGCATCCGCCTGATCAACGAGCCGGCGGCCAGCATCCTCGGCAACGCCAATGCCTGGCCGGACGCGCTGCTGGGGGAATGCTCGCCGCGCCTCCTTTACCTGCTGTCCGCCTGGCGGCAGCACGGGGACTCCCAGGAGGTGGGCACCTTCACCGCCGCCGACGGCGCGCGGCTGGTCCGGCCCCATTTCGCGCACCTGGGCTCGGCGCGTCCCGGCCCGGTGCTGATCTTCCTGGAGGACACCAGCGTGGTGGCCGAGAAGATCCAGCAGTCGAAGCTGGCCGCGCTGGGCCGCCTGTCGGCCAGCATCGCGCACGAGATCCGCACGCCCATCGGCGCGATGAGCCATGCCAGCCAGCTGCTGGCCGAATCACCCGACCTGCCCGCCGAGGACCGGCGGCTGACGCAGATCATCCGCGCGAACGCCGAGCGTGTCAGCCACATCGTCGAGAACGTGCTGGAGCTGTCGCGACGGGGCACGCGGCGCCCTCAGCGCATCGACCTGGCCACCTGGGTCAACGAGTTCTGGGCCGAGTTCTGCGCCACCCAGCAGGTGGGCACCGATGCCATCCGCGTGGCGGTGTCGCCGGACGACGGTGCCGAGCTGCCCATCAGCGTCGACCCCACGCAGCTGCACCAGATCATGTGGAACCTGTGCCAGAACGCCATCACGCACGGCCGGCCGCCCGGCGGCGAGCCGGTGGAGCTGCGCTACGGGCGCATCTCCAGCACCAGCCGGCCCTTCGTCGAAGTGGCCGACCGCGGCCCCGGCATCGCGCCAGAGGACATGGAGCGCGTGTTCGAGCCCTTCTTCACGCGCGCCGCACGCGGCACGGGCCTGGGGCTGTTCCTCGCCCGCGAGCTGGCGCAGTCCAACGGCGCCACGCTGCTGCACGAGGCGCGCGCCGGCGGCGGCAGCGTGTTCCGGCTGGTGTTCACCGATCCCGGCCGCTGGGCCGGATGATTTAACATCCGCGCACCATGGCGGAAGCGCGTGTCCTCATCGTCGACGACGAACCCGACCTGGTCGAGCTGGTCGCGCTGACGCTCTCGCGCATGGGACTGAAGTCCGGCTCGGCCGGCTCGGTGCGCGACGCGCAGCAGCTCCTGCAGGCCGGCCACTTCGACCTGGTGCTGTGCGACATGCGGCTGCCCGACGGCGACGGGCTCGACCTGCTGGAGTGGCTGCAGACGCGCAAGCCCGGCCTGCCCTGCGCGGTGATCACCGCCCACGGCAATGTCGAGACGGCGGTGCGGGCGCTGAAGCTCGGCGCCTTCGATTTCGTGTCCAAGCCGCTCGACGTGGCGCACCTCCGGCGCATGATCACCAGCGCGCTGAAGCTCTCCGAGCGTCCCACCGACCGCGCCCTGACCTTCCGCGGCCCGCAGCTGCTGGGCGAGTCGGCGCCCATGCAGCAGCTGCGCGAGATGATCGCCCGCGTGGCGCGCTCGCAGGCGCCGGTGCACATCGCCGGCGAGAGCGGCACCGGCAAGGAGCTGGTGGCGCGGCTGATCCACATGACCGGGCCGCGCGCCGACGGGCCCTTCGTGGCAGTCAACTGCGGCGCCATCCCCGGCGAGCTGATGGAGAGCGAGTTCTTCGGCCACAAGCGCGGCAGCTTCACCGGCGCGGTGACCGACAAGAAGGGCCTGGTGCAGAGTGCCAGCGGCGGCACGCTGTTCCTGGACGAGGTGGCGGACCTGCCGCTGCACATGCAGGTGAAGCTGCTGCGCGTGATCCAGGAGAAGGCCGTGCGCCCCGTGGGCGAGACCACGGAGCAGGAGGTGGACGTGCGCCTGCTGTCCGCGACCCACAAGCCGCTGGCCGAACTGGTGGCGCAGGGCGCCTTCCGCGAGGACCTGTACTACCGCATCAACGTCATCGAGCTGCGCGTGCCGGCGCTGCGCGAGCGCGCCGAGGACATCCCGCTGCTGGCGCAGCACATCCTGGCGCGGCTCGGCCGCCGCACCGGCAACGACCACGTGGAGATCACGCCCGAGGCGCTGGCATTGCTGGAGGACTATTCGTTCCCGGGCAACGTGCGCGAGCTGGAAAACGTGCTCGAGCGCGCGCTGACGCTGTCGCTGGACGGGAAGATCCGTCCCGAGGACATCCGGCTGCGCGCGGTGCCGCGCGCCGAGTCCAATGGCGCCGTGGCAGCCGCGCCGGCCACCGCCGCGCAACCGCAGGCGCCCTCCCCCGCGCCGCCGCCGCCGCCGGCGCCGCTCGAGCATCACCTGGAGGGCATGGAGCGCGAGGCCATCATGCGGGCGCTGGAGCAGACCCGCTACAACAAGACCGCCGCGGCCAAGCTCCTGGGCGTGACCTTCCGCGCGCTGCGCTACCGCATCAAGAAGCTGGGCATCGAATAGGAAAAGGCCCGGGCGGCTCGCGCCACCCGGGCCCTTCCGGCAGGTCAGCTTCCCCGCATCAGAACCGCACGCGCACGCCCATGCGGTAGCTGCGGCCGTAGATGTCGTGGAACTGCGGGCTGGCACCCGACAGGTAGCCACCGGCGAACGGCGGGTCCTTGTCGAACAGGTTGTTCACCGAGCCGAACACCTGGAACTGCCGCACGCCCGACACCGGGATGTCATACGAGCCGTTCAGCGCGAAGTTCAGGTACGACGGCACGGTGTTGTCGTCGATGCTGCCCCACACGTAGCGGCCGTTGGCGTCCTTGTAGTACGGCTCGCCCTCGCTGTCGCTGTAGAACACCTTGTCGAGCTTGGCGGCGCCCACGAAGCGCGCGGACAGCGACACCGCCAGCGGACCCTGCAGGTACGTGGTGATGATGTTGCCCGACCACTTCGGCGTCGGCTGGATGCCCGGCACCCAGCCCAGGCCCGAGCCGAGCTGGCCGACGAAATCCACCGGCACGCGATCGATGCCCAGCGCCGAGGCCAGGCCAGCCGACAGCAGGCCCGAGGCCTCCAGCGCGCGGTTGGCGCGCACCGTCAGCGACAGCATGCCGGGGATGCGGTCGAACACCCGGCTCAGCGGGAACATGTAGTCCCACGCCAGGTCCAGGCCGCGCGTGCGGAACGGCTCGCCGTTCTCGAACGAGTTGTCGTAGGAGACGATGTTGCTGTACTGCTCGAACGGCGTGCCGACGAGCTCGGGCACCGGGTCACCGAAGTGGATCCGCTGGCAGAACTCGTTGTCCGGGTCGAACAGGCCGTTCACGCCCGGGTCGACCACGATGTCCGGCGTGGAGGGGTCGTTGTCGTGGTCCTCCAGGATCGGGTCACGGTTGCCGCTGGCGGCCCAGCAGGCCTGGATCGGCGAGGAGAAGGTCTGCGTCAGGCCGTCCTTGACCTTGATGTCGTAGTAGTCCGCCGACAGGCGCATGCCCTGCGCCCAGCCGCCCGGCGAGAGCACGAAGCCCACCGTCAGCGTGTCGCTGGTCTCGGGCGAGATCGCGGGATTGCCGATGGTGTTGGTGGTCAGCAGGTCCCTGCGGTCCGCATCCGAGGCCGGGTTGTACTCGCGCCAGTAATTGGTCGCCGAGGACGAGTCCGGCGTGCCGCGCTGGTTGTAGAACAGCTCGCGGTAGCCGGCCGCACGCAGGTCGCGCGAACGCGTCAAGCGCAGGCGGGCCCAGTCGAAGGGCTCGAACATGGTGGAGAACTTCCAGTTCGTGATCTTCTGCGTCGCCGAGGCGCCCGAAGTGCCCGCGCCACCCTTGTTGCGGTAGCGCGCGTGGCGCACCGCGCCGTTGATGGACCACAGGTTCAGGCCCTCCACGCCGCTGACCAGCGGCAGGTTCAGCTCGAGGTACTCCTCGGTGACCTCGGTGGTGCCGCCGAAGGCATCGGCCCAGGGGAACGGGAAGTCGGCCCGCTCGAAGGCGTTGCCGTCGGAGCCCTTGTTGTCCACCTTGTCCTTGCGGTACTCCACGCCCAGCGCGGCGGTGAGCGGACCCGCCCAGCCCTGCCACAGCGTGCCGGAGGTGTTGAGCGAGACCACGTGCAGCTGGTTCTCGCCGCTGGAGCCCAGCGTGCGGAAGGCATAGGCCAGCGCCTCCGGCGAGGCCGTGCCGTTGCCGAACACGTTCAGCGGCTGGCAGCCCGCCGCCAGCGCCGCGATCGCGGCCGGGTCGGAGAGCGGCTCGCCGTTGGCGTCGGTGGTGGGCGCGCCGTCGCGGGTGACGCGGCACACCGGCTGGCCGAAGGTGGGCGAGTCGGGCCGGTCGTCGATGACGGCATCCAGCGCGAAGGTGTAGCGGAAGTTGGTCATCGCGTTGTATTGCCGCGAGCGGCTGTCGGTCTTGCCGAACTGGTAGTACGCGTCCCAGCGCCAGTCGCCGACCAGGTTGCCCTTCAGGCCCAGCACCCCGCGCATGGTCTCGCTCTTCTGCTCGGTGCGCTGGTGGATCTGCGGGTTCCAGACCTTGTAGATGCCCGCGTGCCCGGCGCAGGGATTCTGGCCGTACAGCAGCGTCGCGGCGCCGTTGCCCGCGCCCGGTGCGTTGCCGGGGCTGGTGGCGCCGGGATTGCGGGTGGTGGCCGCGGCCATCAGCGCCGCGATCGCCTCGGGCGAGAGGTCCTTCAGGTAGGCATAGGAATTGCCGCCCACCTCACCGCCGGGGCCCAGCGACGGGTTGGTCGCCGGAAGGTTGATCTCCGGGATGTCGGTGGTGAAGTCCACCGGCAGGATGTAGTTCCAGAAGGGATCGAAGGTTCCGCCCGGCGGCACGTACAGCCACCAGTCGAAGCCCGGGGTGTTGAAGAACGGCTCGGTGAAGAACGGAATCGGCGTGCCGGCGGGATAGAACGTGCCCGGCCGCGCCGCCACCGTGGTGCCCGGCACGCCGGGCTGGTCGAAGCGCACGCAGGCATTGAGCTGCGTGGGGAACTGCCGGTTCACGCCCTCGGTGAGCGCGTAGCTGGCCTCGGCATAGCCGGTGAGCCGCTCGGTGAAGTCGAACTCGAAGTGGGTGAAGGCAGTCTTGCGCTCGCTGGCCGGCGACATGGTGGTGCCGGAGGTGGCCAGCGGACCGTCGCCGTCCACCACCGACGCGCCCGCGGCCGCGCCGCCGCGGTAACCGAAGTCATACGCCTCGACGTCGGTGCCGTCGTCGGTGAAGCGGTAGCCGGAGAGGTTGGCGACGTTCTGCGAGATGATGGCGCCGTTCGGGGTGAACTGGCTGTAGCGCAGGTTGTTCACCCGGAAGCGCGCCGGCATGTCCTCGTAGCCCGGCAGCGGCGTGAACGCGGCGCCCGGCGCAAGGAAGGTGTTGCTGGCATTGGCCAGCAGGCCGCGGGAATCGGCGCACCAGTCGCGCGCCGCGGCGCAGTCCCAGATGGCGCTGGACTTCTGCCACTCGGTGCCGGCCAGGATGTGGCCGCGGCCACCGAACAGCGAGGTGCCGGCCGACAGCGCCATGTGCCTGTTGTCGCCATCGCCGGCCTCGTGCAGGCCGTAGTCCATGTCGAGGTTCACGCCCTGCAGGCGGTTGTTCAGCACCAGGTTGACCACGCCGGCCATGGCGCCCGAGCCATAGGCCGCCGAGGCGCCGCCGGTGACCACGTCCATCTTCTGCAGCAGGTTCGACGGCACGATGTTCAGGTCGACCACGTCGGCCTGGTTCGAGGTGGAGACCACGCGGCGGCCATCGATCATGGTCAGCGTGCGCGAGCCGAAGGTCGGGTCCAGGCCGCGCAGGTTGGCGATGGTCTGGCCGATGAAGAACGAGCTCTGCATGCCCAGCAGGTTGCCGCTCATGCCCGGCTGGTACTGCGAGATGTTCTGCGGCACGAGCTGGGTGATGGCGTCCGCGACGTTCACCATGCCCAGGCGGCGCAGGTCCTCGCCCGTGACGGTGGTGATGGGATTGGCGGCGGTGTAGTTGCCCGGCACCTGGATGCGGGTACCGGTCACCTGCACCTCTTCCAGCTCCACGACCTCGTCATCGGCCTCCGCGGCGAACTCCTCGGCACCCAGGACGGGCACGGAGAAGCCCACCAGCGTGGCACTGCCGAGCACGGCCGCCACCGAAGCGCGCACCAGCGGCGCGCCTGCTGCACTTTTCGACACTAGATGGTCCCCCTAACTGACTGAAATGAAACGTTCCGTCTCGTCGACGCAACAACCTGATAATCGTTTGTCTACGTTATCGGTTATCAGTGGGAGTATTACTAATCGTTGCATGATCAACAACCCCCCAGTCAAGGATCGCGCCCAAACCGCGATCCAGGCCGGGGGCGGACCGGATTAAGTCACATCCCTGGTGATGACCCGCCCCGGAACCCGGGCGGGGATTCCCAGCCCGGCGAAGGGCTGGTTGGGGTGGAAGGATTCGAACCTCCGAATGGCGGGATCAAAACCCGCTGCCTTACCGCTTGGCGACACCCCAATTGGATTCCTGCAGGCCGCGCACCACGAACGTCCGCCAGTGGGCCGGCAAGGTGCGCGCCACTTCCTCGGCGGCGGTGCGCCCGTCGAAGGCAGTAAATACGCACGCGCCAGTACCCGTCAATCGGGCGCCGTGCGGCGCGAGTCGGTCGAGCACCGCGGCCACCTCGGGATACCTCGCGCGCACCACCGGCTCGAAATCATTGCGTCCGCCGTCGGCCGGCAGGGCGCGGATGGTGAGCGGCGGCGTGTCGCGGGTCAAGTGCGGATCGGCGAACAGCTCGCGCGTGGACACCGACACCCCGGGATGCACGATGAGGTACCAGCGCGGCGGCAGCATGAGGGGCGTGAGCTGCTCGCCGCGGCCGCTGGCGAAGGCGCTGCGGCCGTGCACGAACACGGGCACGTCCGAACCCAGCGCAAGGCCCAGCCCGGCGAGGCGCTCCGCCGGCCAGTGGAGTTCCCACTGCTCGTTCAGCGCGCGCAGCACCGTGGCCGCATCGGAGCTGCCGCCGCCCAGCCCGCCGCCGGCGGGAATGCGCTTGGTGACGTGGATGGAGGCCCCCTGTCGCACGCCGGCGGCCTGCTGCAGCAACCGTGCGGCCCGCACGGTCAGGTCCTCGTCATCGGGAAGCGCCGCCAGCACCGGGTCGGCGGGTGCGGGTTCGCGCACGATGGCTCCGTCCGCGCGCGTGCGCACTTCCACCTCGTCGCACAGGTCCACCAGCTGGAACACGGTCTGGAGGTCATGGAAGCCGTCCGGCCGCCGGCCGGTGACGTGCAGGAACAGGTTCAGCTTGGCGGGCGCGGAGTAGCGCATGCGCGATCGGTGCTCGCCGGGGCTCACAGCTTCCAGCGGTCCACCACCACGCGCAGGCGCAGGTCATCGCGCGTGATGGTCACGCGGCGCGGCAGCTGCACGCCCCCGCCGCGGGCGGCCACCGCCTGCCACTGCTCGTAGCGGATGTGCCAGCCCCGCTGCGTCAGGGAACCGAGCCTCCCCTCTTCCGATCCGGTGCGGGCCGATGGAGGTTCCCCTGGCGCGGCGAGCCCCAGCACCCAGTAACGCAGGGCATCGAAGGGAGGAACGAAGCCGATCTCCCGGAGCAACACGGTCTCGGCGGCGGCGTTGTCGTAGGCCTCGCCCCGCAGGCTGATCGTGAGGCGCGCGGGACTGAAGTCCACCGTGATGGCGCCGGCGCCGAAGGGGCCCGACAGCCGCACCCGGGCATCGTCCTCGCGCTGCTGCCAGTCGAGCGAGGCGATCTCCTGCTGCACCAGCGCACGGCCCTTCAGCGAGAAGCCCGGCAGGGCGAGCAGGAGCTGTTCCTGTACGTCGGGCGGCAGCACGGTTGGCGGCGCGCGCAGCGAAGCGCACCCGGTCAGCAGCGGCGGCATCACCAGCAGTGCGGCCAGCGCGGCCGCGGCGCAGGCCAGCGGCCGCCGTGCTTCAGCCGCCGCCGACATCCTCGCCCGTGAGCCGGCGGATGGTCTGCCTGAGGCCCTCGTGGCCGGGCGCGGCGGTGAGTGCCTGCTCCCACACGTAGCGCGCCTGGCTCTCCTCGCCCGCCATCCACAGCACCTCGGCGAAGTGCGAGCCGATCTCCGCGTCATGGCTGTTGTTCCACGCACGCTCGAGCATCTGGATGGCCGGCTCCTGGTGGCCGCGCCGGTACAGCACCCATCCCAGGCTGTCCTGGATGGCGGGATTGTCCGGCGAGACGGCCAGCGCCCGGCGCACCAGCGCCTCGGCATCCTTCAGGCGCATCTTGTGGTCGGCCAGCGTGTAGCCCAGGGCGTTCAGCAGCTGCGGATCCTCGGGCCTGAGCTTCAGCGCGCGCTCGAACTCGGCCACGGCCTGGCGCGTGCGGCCGGCACTCTCCAGCACGGTGGCGCGCGTGTAGTCGATGTCCGGGTGGTCGGGATAGCGCCTGGCCAGCTCATCCAGCGTGGTCAGCGCGCCCTTCAGGTC
>QGUX01000302.1 GCA_003242275.1 Pseudomonadota bacterium
TTGCGCAGCGTGGCCGGCGGCGGACGCGCACCGTCCGTTGCCGGCGCCGCAGCATGGCCCAGCGGCGCCAGCGGCAGGCTCGCCAGCAGGCCGGCCAGGACATCACGGCGTGATGCGGTGTGGCGGCTCATGGCTTCCTGATCACCCAGCGGTGGCGGTCGGAACCGGCGTCGAAGGCCGACAGCGTGGCGAAGCTGCTGCCCACCGCCGACAGCGCCATCGCCTCACTGCGGCCGGGCACGCCGCGCGGCATCAGCCGCCAGGTGCCATCGGTGAGCTGCTCGATGCGCCACAGCTGTTCCGGCGCGCCGGTGAAGGCGGGCACCACGGCCAGCTCGGCATCGGCGGTGGCGGCCAGCGTGCGCTCGGTGCCGGCGACGCGGATGCGGAACCACGGCCCGCCAAGGTAGCCGCCGGCGCCGGGTACTGGTTCGATGCGCCAGCGCTGCTGGGCCTGCAGCATGGCTGGCGCGAGGCGGGTGTCGACCGTGCCTGCGGGCCAGCCGGCCTCCACGTCGCTGGCCTGCTGGTCCGGCACGGGGGCGCGGGGAGCGGGCGTGGCGCCCGGGGGGCCGGGACGCGCGCGCGGTCCCCCCACGGGCACGCCCTGCACGGCCATTTCCAGCACGGTGCCGGTGCGCGCCGATTCGATGGTGTACTCGCCGGCCTGGAGGTTCTCGCCGGCCACCGGCCAGCCGTCGCGCCACAGCAGCGGGCGGATGTCGAGCACGCTCACGCCACCGCGGTCGAGGTCGGCCTCGTAGTGCAGCGAGAACTTCTGCACTCCGTCGCCGAGGTCGATCAGCCCGAAGTGGCCGGGCCCGATGAAGCGGCCGCTGGAGCCGGCGAACAGCTTGCCGCCGCCCTTCAGCATGTCCACGCCCATGTTGTCCAGGTACGGACCGGTGACCTTGCGCGCGCGGCCCACGCGGATGTTGTAGCTGGAATCCGCGCCCTGGCAGCAGGAACCATGCGTGACCAGCAGGTAGTACCAGCCGTCGTTGTAGATGATGATCGAGGCTTCGGAATTGATCGCGATGTCGACCGGCTTGCGGTTGGGGTAGCGGCGCAGGCCGGTCTTCGGATCCAGCTCCACCAGGCGGATGTAGCCGAAATACGAGCCGTAGGTCAGCCACAGCCGCCCGTCGGTGGGATCGCGGAACACGCCCGGGTCGATGGCATTGCTGTCCTCGATGCCGTCGGACCAGACCACCGGCCCGGCGTCTTCCCAGTGGTAGTCCGGCGACTGCGGATCGAGGCTGCGGCTGATCAGCAGGCCGATGGCGGCGCGCGGCTGCGTGCCCGGCGCGGAGTAGTAGAGGTAGTAGCGGTCGCCGACGCGGACAATGTCGGGGGCCCAGGTGTTGTTGCCGCCGCGCTCGAGCACCGCCGGCCCTGGGCGGCCGCCGGGCAGGGCCTGCATCAGCGCGCCGCCGCGCCGCCAGGTCCAGCCATCGTCCGAAACGTGAAAGGGAAGGCCGGCGCCCGTGGCGTAGACGTAGTAACGCCCCTCGTGCTCGATGATGGTCGAGGGGTCGTGCATGGCGGGGTCGCCGTCCAGCGCCGCCGCGGCCAGCAGGGCGGGCAGCCCCGCCGCCGCTGCGACCATCAGCCTGGATATCCAGCCCCCGCCCGCCATGCGCTCCTCAGAAGCGGTAACTCGCCGTCAGCGACAGCGAGCGCGGCCTCGCGTAGATGATCTCGGCATAGCCGGAGGAGGTCGTCAGCGAGGAGGTGCCCGCCACCGGATAGAGCTTGTCACCCAGGTTCTGTGCGTTCAGCGCGATGCGCCACCTGGAGTCAGCCGGCTCCAGCGCCAGCGATCCGCTCCATACGGTCACGCCACCCATCTGCGAGATCTCCACCGAGTTGCCGGCATCGAAGAACTGTGCACCGGTGTAACTGGCGTCCACCCGCGGCGTCAAGGACCAGCCGTTGGGCAGCGGGAAGCGGTAGGAGAGCCCGCCGTGCAATGTCCAGTCCGGCGTGAAGGGCAGGCGGCTGTCCAGGGTCGCGGTGGCCGTGGGCGTGACATCGCCGAACGGCGGCGGCGGGGTGATGCTGTCGAAGCCGGAGTCGAGGTAGCCGACGCTGGCGTCGAACTGCAGCCGGCGGTTGGGCGACCAGGCGATCTCCAGCTCGCCGCCGTCGATCGAGGCCTTGCCGGCATTGAACAGCAGCGGCACCACGCCCAGGCGATAGGTCATCTGGATGTCGTCGTAGGTGGTGGTGAACGCCGCCGCGTTGATGCGCAGCCCCGGCAGCGGGTTGAGCTTCACGCCCACCTCGACCGTGGTGGCCGTCTCGGCGCCGAACGAAATGGGCGCATTGTCCGGTGGCGCGGCATTGTAGCGCTGGTTGAAGCCGCCGCTCTTGAAGCCCTCCGAGTAGCTGGCATAGGTCATCACCGCATCGTTCCAGCGGTACTGCACGCTGCCGGAAACGGTGGTGTCGGTGAACTTCAGCCGGAAGGGTTCGGTGGTCAGGAACAGGCAGCCGGTCTGGCTCGGCGGCGGGCCGTCGAACGGGCACAGCTCCGTGGGCAGGGTGGCCGGCTCGGGGGCCGTCGCCGGGGACACGTTGAACATGATGCCCTGCAGCGACTTCTTCTCGTCGGTGTAGCGCAGGCCACCGGTCGCGCTCAGGCGGTCGGTGAAGTCCCAGCTCCACTCGGTGAAGGCCGCCTTGGCCCTGGTTCCCAGCGAGACGCGCTGGGTGTCGTAGGAGGTGCCGGGATTGGAGATGGCGACCAGCACGCGGTCGAACGAATCCTCCTCGAAGTAGTACAGGCCCACCACGCCGTGGAGCCGCTCGCCGTCATAGCTGGCCTGCAGCTCCTGGCTGAACTGCTCGCTCTTGCTGCTGTAGTTGGTGTGCAGCACCAGGATCGGCGTGTTGTCGGCGTCGCGCGCGCCGCGCCAGCGCAGCGTGCGATCGGCGGTGATGGACTTGACTGCCCAGCGGTCGTTCACCTGCCAGTTGGCGACCAGCGAGCCGCCGCGGTTGCGCAGCTCGCTGAACGCCGGCGCGGTGCCGCCATTGGTGAAGGGGCCCATGTACTGCGCGTCGTTGCCGCAGCGCGGGTCGGGCGTCGAGCCCACCAGGGTGGGCGGCGGCAGCGGATCGATGATGTCCGGGCAGCCCGCATCGATGCTGCCCACCCCGACGAACAGCGCGCCCTCGTTGATGGAGTGGAACACGAACGGCGAGCCGTTCTCGCCCTCGTGTGAGTAGTCGTAGCGCAGCGGGAAGGAGGGGTTCCCGGTGGGCGGGAAGCGCCCCCCCCCCGGGGCGTTACCGAGG
>QGUX01000072.1 GCA_003242275.1 Pseudomonadota bacterium
TCAGGGCGAGCCAGGACCGAAGGACCTTCCCATGAAAGCACGCTTCCGACCCGGCAACCTCTGTGCCGCGCTGATGCTGCTGCTGGCCGTGGCCTGCGGCACCAATCCCGTCACCGGCAAGCGCGAGCTCCAGTTCGTCTCCGAGGCGCAGGAAATCGCCATCGGCCAGCAGAACTACGCGCCCATGCGCCAGAGCGAGGGCGGCGACTATACCGTGCTGCCCGAGCTCACCGAGTACGTGAACGAGGTGGGGCAGAAGCTGGTGGCCGTGAGCGGCAGCATCCTGGTGCGCGAACGCACGCTGCCCTTCGAGTTCACGGTGCTGAACAGCTCCGTGCCCAATGCCTGGGCGCTGCCCGGCGGCAAGATCGCCGTCAACCGCGGACTGCTCACCGAGCTGCGCAATGAGGCCGAACTGGCCGCCGTGCTGGGACACGAGATCGTGCACTCGCTGGCGCGCCACGGCGCGCAGTCGCAGGAGCGCGGCGTGCTGCTGCAGGGAGGACTGCTCGCGGCCACCATCGGCGCGGTGGCCGGCGGCGTGGACGAGCAGACCGCGGGCCTGGTGCTCACCGGCGCCAGCGTGGGCGCGCAGCTCATCCACACCCGCTACGGCCGCGAGGCGGAACTGCAGAGCGACCTGTACGGCACGCGGCTGATGAAGGCCGCCGGCTACGATCCCACCGCGGCGGTGACGCTGCAGGAGACCTTCGTGCGCCTGTCCGAGGGCGGCGAGCAGAGCTGGCTCGAGGGCCTGTTCGCCTCGCATCCGCCCTCGCAGGACCGCGTGGCGCGCAACCGCCAGACGGTGGCCGAGCTGGGCGCCGGCGGGGAGCTGGGCACCGAACGGTACGAAGCGAAGATCGGGCCGCTGCGGCAGATCGCGCCCGCCTACGGGAAGTACGACCAGGCCGTGGCGGCGCTGCAGAAGAAGGACGTGGCCACGGCGCGCTCGCTGGCCAATGAAGCCGTGCGCATGGTGCCGCGCGAGGCGCAGTTCCACCAGTTGCTGGGCGAGATCGAGCTTTCCGAGAAGAACAACCGCGCCGCGCTGCCGCACTTCCAGCGGGCGCAGGAACTGAACCCGGGCTACTTCGGCTCCTGGCTCGGCGGCGGCGTGGCGCAGTACCGCCTCGGCAATACCGCGCAGGCGCGCGAGTGGCTGCAGAAGAGCTACGACCTCCTGCCCACGGCACCGGCGGCGCTGTACCTGGGCAACCTGGCGCGCGACGCGGGCAACGTGGACGGCGCACTGCAGTTCTACCAGGCGGCAGCCTCCGCCCAGGGCAGCATCGGCGAGGAGGCCACGCGCGAGGCAGTGCGCCTGGACCTGCCGCGCAATCCGGGCAACTACATTGCTGCGCAGGTGGCGCGCGACAACCAGGGCAGGCCGGTGGTGGTGGTGCAGAACCGCGCGCCGGTGCCGGTGGGCTCCATCGTGGTCACGCCGGTGCAGGTCAATCCGGCCGGCCAGGTCACCAGCCAGGGCCGGCCGGTGACCATCCGCGGTCCGCTGGCGGCCGGTGCCCAGGTGGCGGCCGACGCGGGGCTGGCGGGACTTTCCGCGCAGCAGCTGGCGGCGGTGCGCATGCGGGTCGACCAGGCGCGGCTGGCCGAGTGATTCAGTCGCGCGGCCAGCGCCCCCACAGCGAGGGATCGCCGTAGGCGAGGAACTTCGGGTTCAGCAGGTCCGGCTTGTTGTAGCGCAGGGCGAGGCCGTCCTCGAGGCTGACCACCTGTCCACCCGCGGCCTCGACCACCGCCTGGCCGGCGGCGATGTCCCACTCGGACGAACCGCCCATGCGCGGGTACAGGTCCGCCGAGCCATCGGCGATGAGGCACAGCTTGATCGAGCTGCCCGCCGGCAGGAATTCGTGCGGCCCGAGCTTCGCCAGACTGGCGGCCAGCTTCGGGGATTCGTGCGAGCGGCTGCCGGTCACGCGCAGGGGCGTCGCGGCGCGCGGCCGCACGGCAATGGGCACGGGCGGGCGGGCGCCGGTCTCGCGCCAGGCGCCCTGGCCGGGCGCGCCGGAGTAGGTGGTGTCGGAAACCGGGATGTGCACCACGCCCAGCACCGGCCGGCCGTTCTCCACCAGCGCGATGTTGACGGTGAACTCGCCGTTGCGCGCCACGAACTCGCGGGTGCCGTCCAGGGGATCGACCAGCCAGTAGCGCCGCCAGGCGCGGCGCTCCTCGTAAGGCACCTCGGCGGACTCCTCCGACAGCACCGGCAGCTCCGGCGTCAGCCGCGTGAGCTCGGCCACGATCAGCCGGTGCGCGCGCAGGTCCGCCTCGGTCAGCGGCGAGGCGTCGGCCTTGGACTCGTGCGCGAAGTCGCTGCCGTAGACCTCCAGGATCTCGTGCCCGGCGCGGCGCGCGATGTCGCACACCGCGGCCCGCAGCTCAGAGCCCGGCAAGGGGGTTGTTGTAGGCATAGGCGATGACGCCCGCCTTGTCGAGCTCGGCGATGATGCGCTCGGCGGCCTGTTCGGCGGTCTCGCGCGAGGTGTCGACCACGATCTCCGGCGACTCCGGCCGCTCGTAGGGGGAGTCGATGCCGGTGAAGTTCTTCAGCTGGCCGCTGCGCGCCTTCCTGTACAGGCCCTTGGGATCGCGCTTCTCGGCCACCTCCAGCGGCGTGTCGACGAAGATCTCGAAGAACTCGCCTTCGCCCAGCAGGCTCCGGGCCATGCGCCGCTCGGAGCGGAACGGCGAGATGAACGACACCAGCACGATCAGGCCGGCGTCCACCATCAGCTTCATCACCTCGGCCACGCGGCGGATGTTCTCCACGCGGTCGGCGTCGGAGAAGCCCAGGTCGCGGTTGAGGCCATGGCGGATGTTGTCGCCGTCCAGCAGGTAGGTGTGCCGGCCCAGCGCGTGCAGGCGCTTCTCCACCAGGTTGGCGACGGTGGACTTGCCGGCGCCCGAAAGCCCGGTGAACCACAGCGCGCAGGCGCGCTGGCCCTTCAGGCGCGAGCGGGCGGCGCGATCCACGTCCAGCGCCTGCCAGTGCACGTTGTCGGCGCGGCGCAGCGCCTTCTGCAGCAGCCCGGCGCCCACGGTGTCGTTGGACAGCTTGTCGATCAGGATGAAGCCGCCGGTCTCGCGGTTTTCGGTGTACGGGTCGAAGGCCACCGGCGCATCCAGGCTCAGCTGGCACACGCCGATCTCGTTGAGCTCCAGCTGCGTGGCCGACTGCTCCTCCAGCGTGTTGATGTTGACCCGGTGGCGCGGCGCCGACGGGGTGGCGTTGACCAGCCGCGTGCCGATCTTCATCAGGTACTGGCGGCCGGGCAGCATGGGCTGCTCGTGCATCCAGATCACCGTGGCCAGGAACTGGTCGGCCACCTCCGGCGGGCTGTCGGCGGTGGCGATCAGGTCGCCGCGCGAGATGTCGATCTCGCGGTCCAGCGTCAGGGTGATGGACTGGCCGGCCACCGCCTCGGCGAGGTCGCCGTCATGGGTGACGATGCGCGCGATGCGCGCCTCCACGCCCGCCGGCAGCACGCGGATGCGGTCACCCACGGCCGCCCGGCCGCTGGCGAGCTGGCCGGTGAAGCCGCGGAAGTCCTGGTTGGGGCGGTTCACCCACTGCACCGGCATGCGCATGGGCAGGTGCCGCAGGCGGTCCTCCACCTCCACGGTCTCCAGGTGCTCGATCAGCGCCGGGCCGGTGTACCAGGGCATGCGATCGCTGCGCGAGGTCATGTTGTCGCCCTTCAGCGCCGACAGCGGGATGCACTGCACGTTGGCAAGGCCCAGCCGGTCGGCGAAGGCCATGTACTCGCGCACGATGGCGTCGAACACGCCGCGCTCGTAGCCCACGGCATCCATCTTGTTCACCGCCAGCACCACGTGGCGGATGCCCAGCAGCGACACGATGTAGCTGTGGCGGCGGGTCTGCGTCAGCACGCCCTTGCGGGCGTCGACCAGGATCACGGCCAGATCGGCGGTGGAGGCGCCGGTGACCATGTTGCGGGTGTACTGCTCGTGGCCGGGCGTGTCTGCGACGATGAACTTGCGCTTCTCGGTGGAGAAGAAGCGGTAGGCCACGTCGATGGTGATGCCCTGTTCACGCTCGGCGGCGAGGCCGTCGACCAGCAGCGCGAAGTCCAGCTCCTCGCCCTGGGTGCCCATCTTCTTCGAGTCGGCGGCGAGCTGCGCCAGCTGGTCCTCGTAGATCAGCTTCGACTCGTACAGCAGGCGGCCGATCAGCGTGCTCTTCCCGTCGTCCACGCTGCCGCAGGTGATGAAGCGCAGCAGGTCCTTGTGCTCGTGGCGCGCCAGGTAGGTCAGGATGTCCTGGCCGGAGAGGTCAATGGCGTGGGCCATCAGAAGTACCCCTCCTGCTTCTTCTTTTCCATGGACGCGGCCGAGTCGTGGTCGATCACCCGGCCCTGGCGCTCGGAACTGGTGGTCAGCAGCATCTCCTGGATCACTTCGGGCAGCGTGGTGGCGGTGCTCTCGATGGCGCCGGTCAGCGGGTAGCAGCCCAGGGTGCGGAAGCGCACCGACAGCATCTCGGGCTTCTCCCCCGGTGCGAGCGGCATGCGCTCGTCATCCACCATGATCAGCGTGCCGTCGCGGCGCACCACCGGGCGCTCCCGGGCGAAGTACAGCGGCACGATGGGGATGTTCTCGCGGTAGATGTACTGCCAGATGTCCAGTTCGGTCCAGTTCGACAGCGGGAACACGCGCAGCGACTCGCCCTTGTGCTTGCGGGTGTTGTAGAGCTTCCACAGCTCCGGCCGCTGGCGCTTGGGGTCCCAGCGGTGTTGCGCGTTGCGGAAGGAAAAGATGCGTTCCTTGGCACGCGACTTCTCCTCGTCGCGGCGGGCGCCGCCGAAGGCGGCGTCGAAGCCGTACTTGTCCAGGGCCTGCTTCAGGGCCTGGGTCTTCATCACGTCGGTATGCACCGCCGAGCCATGGACGAAGGGGTTGATGCCCCGTTCCAGCCCCTCCGGGTTCACGTGCACCAGCAGCTCGATCCCCAGCCGCCTGGCGGTCTCGTCCCGGAACTGGATCATTTCCCGGAACTTCCACGTGGTGTCCACGTGCAGGAAGGGGAAGGGCGGGCGCGCCGGGTAGAACGCCTTCATCGCCAGGTGCAGCATCACCGAGCTGTCCTTGCCGATCGAATACAGCATCACCGGCTTTTCGCACTCGGCCACCACCTCTCTCATGATGTGGATGGCCTCGGCCTCGAGGCGCTGCAGGTGGGTGAGGTGGGCGGGGCTCGTACTCATCAAGAACAGGAATTCCCGGTGGGCCGGGTCTTATAACGGGGCGCGCAGTCTAACAGACGGGGTTGATACGCCTCGGGTATCAGCTATCTCGCCCCGGAGCGTGAAACCTGTCACCTTCCGGGAGGCTGCCGGGTGCAGCCATGGGGCCGGGACGCTCCCAATTGATTTCGTGTCTGACTAGGCATCCATTAAACTAGCGCGCCTGATTCCATCCAGCGATTTTCCATGAGCCAGAACAAGGGCTTGAGCGGCGCGAAAGGTTCCCTGGCGGCACAGACGGCCACCACGTCGCTGTGGGGGGGCAATTCCTCCTATGTAGAAGAGCTGTACGAACGCTACCTGGCGGGCGAGGAAATCCCCGCGGACTGGCGCAGGTACTTCGCCTCGCTGCCCGGCTCCGGCAGTGACGTTCCGCACGGCCCGGTGCTGGCGGAACTGGCACAGCGCGCGGCCCAGCCGCGCGGGCCGGCGGGCGGCGTCGCGCTCAGTCCGCAGAACGAGAAGCAGGCCGCCGTCTCGCGCCTGATCCAGATCTACATGAACCGCGGCCACCTGATCGCCAGGGTGGATCCGCTGGGACTGATGCAGCGGCCCAAGCCGCGGCTGATGGAACTGGACTACATGGGGCTGTCCGAGGAGGACCTCGACACCGAGTTCTTCACCGCCAGCCGCGTGGACGCCATCCCGCGCCGCGCCCGCCTGCGCGACATCATCGACATGCTCGAGCGCGTGTTCGCCGGCACCATCGGCGCCGAGTTCGCGCACGTGTCGAACACCGAGGAGCGGCTGTGGCTGCAGGACCAGTTCCTGGCCGGCCGCACCACCGGCCGGCTCTCCAACGAGGAGAAGGTCAACATCCTGCGCCAGCTCACCGCGGCGGAGGGCCTGGACCGCTACCTGCACACCCGCTACGTGGGCCAGAAGCGCTTCTCGCTGGAGGGCGGCGACGCGCTGATCCCGATGCTCAACGACCTGGTGCAGCAGGGCGGCATCGCCGGCGTGGAGGAATTCGTGATCGGCATGGCCCACCGCGGCCGCCTGAACGTGCTGGTCAACGTGCTGGGCAAGAGCCCGGCGGAGCTGTTCTCCGAGTTCGAGGGCCGCTACGACTTCGCCCACCTGAAGGGTTCGGGCGACGTGAAGTACCACAAGGGCTTCTCGGCCGACCTGCGCACCCCGGGCGGCAACGTGCACGTGGCGCTGGCGTTCAACCCCTCGCACCTTGAGGTGGTGAACCCGGTGGTCGAGGGCTCGGTGCGCGCCCGCCAGGAGCGGCGCGGCTCCAACGGCGATGCGCGCGTGGTGCCGGTGCTGATCCACGGCGATGCGGCCTTCGCCGGCCAGGGCGTGGTGATGGAGACGCTGCAGCTGTCGCAGGCGCGTGCCTTCTACACCGGCGGCACGATCCACATGATCGTGAACAACCAGATCGGCTTCACCACGTCCGATCCGCGCGACGCCCGCTCGACCATGTACTGCAGCGACGTGGCCAAGATGCTGGAGGCGCCGATCTTCCACGTGAACGCCGACGACCCCGAGGCCGTGGTGTTCGTGACGCGCCAGGCGCTGGCCTACCGCATGAAGTTCAGGAAGGACGTGGTCATCGACCTCGTCTGCTATCGCCGCCTCGGCCACAACGAGGCCGACGAGCCGGCGGCCACCCAGCCGGTGATGTACGCGAAGATCAGGAAGCACCCCACGGTGCGCCAGATCTATTCCGAGCAGCTCGTGAACCAGGGCGTGATCGGCCCGGACGAGCCGCAGAAGATGGTGGAGGAATACCGTGCCGGCCTCGACGCGGGCAAGTCGCAGGTGCCGGCGTCGCTGGGCCTGATCGGCAACCAGTACACGGTGGACTGGACACGCTTCCTGACCAACGACTGGTCCGAGCCGCCGACCACGGCCATCGACCGCGAGCGGCTGGCCAAGCTGGGCGAGCGCATCGTCGATGTGCCGGAGGGCTTCAAGCTGCATCCGCGCGTGGAGCAGGTGTATGCCAACCGCCGCAGGATGCTCAGGGGCGAGATGCCGCTGGACTGGGGCTGCGCCGAGACCCTGGCCTATGCCTCGCTGCTGGAGGACGGCTGCCCCATCCGCCTCACCGGCCAGGACAGCGGCCGCGGCACCTTCTTCCACCGCCACGCCGTGCTGCACCACCAGGAGACCGGCGAGCGCTACGTGCCGCTGCAGCACATCAGCGCCAACCAGCCCACCTTCACGGTCACCGACTCGGTGCTGTCGGAGGAGGCGGTGCTGGGCTTCGAGTACGGCTTCTCCACCACCAACCCGGCGGCGCTGGTGATCTGGGAGGCGCAGTTCGGCGACTTCGCCAACGGCGCGCAGGTCATCATCGACCAGTTCATCAGCTCGGGCGAATCCAAGTGGGGCCGCCTGTGCGGGCTGGTGATGTTCCTGCCGCATGGTTACGAGGGGCAGGGACCGGAGCATTCCTCGGCGCGCCTGGAGCGTTTCCTGCAGCTGTGCGCCGAGAACAACATGCAGGTGGTGGTGCCGTCCACGCCGGCGCAGATGTTCCACATGCTCCGCCGGCAGATGCTGCGCTCGCTGCGCAAGCCGCTGGTGGTGATGACGCCCAAGAGCCTGCTGCGCCACGAGCTGTCGGTGTCGCGCCTGGAGGACCTCACCGGCGGCGGCTTCGCCACCGTGATCGACGAGGTCGACGACCTCGCGCCGGCGCAGGTGCACCGCGTGGTGTTCTGCAGCGGCAAGGTCTACTTCGACCTGCTGAAGGCGCGGCGCGAGGCCGGCCAGAAGGACGTGGCGCTGGTGCGCATCGAGCAGCTCTATCCGTTCCCGACGCAGGCCTACGAGGCGGTGCTGCGCCGTTATCCCAACGCGCGGCAGATCGTCTGGTGCCAGGAGGAGCCGCAGAACCAGGGCGCCTGGTACCAGATCCGCCACCGCCTGGAGGGTCCCTTGCAGAAGGACCGCCACACGCTGCTGTACGCCGGTCGCGCGCATGCCGCCGCGCCGGCCACGGGCATTTCCAAGATCCACGAGACCGAGCAGCGCGAGCTGGTCGATGCCGCCCTCAATGCCACTGCGCTGGACGTGGGTCCGAGCACCACACGGCTGGTGAACGAAGCGACGGTGACCAACCTGCGCGCCAGCCACTGACGAACATCCAACAAGCGAGCTGAATCACCCGCATGAGCACCGAGATCAAAGTCCCCAAGCTGCCCGAGTCCGTTGCCGATGCCACGCTGGTGACCTGGCACAAGAAGCCCGGGGACGCGGTCGCCCGTGACGAGAACCTCGCCGACCTCGAGACCGACAAGGTGGTGCTCGAGGTGCCGGCGCCGGTGGCGGGCGTGCTCAAGGAAGTGAAGGTGCAGGCCGGCGCCACGGTCACCAGCGACCAGCTGCTGGCCATCATCGAGGCGGGCGCGGCACCGGCCGCCAAGGCGGAGAAGGCCGAGGCGGCGCCGGCGAAGTCCGCCGGCAAGGGCGGCAAGGCCGCGAAGGAAGAGGCGCCCGCGGCGCCGGCCGCCGCGGCTCCGGCGGCGGCCAAGGCCGGCCCGGCGGCGCGGCGGGTGGCGGCGGAATCCGGCGTGGACGTGTCCGCGGTCAGCGGCAGCGGCCGCGGCGGCGCGGTGACCAAGGCCGACGTGCAGGCCCACGTGGCCGCCGGCAGCCGCGTGGAGCGGCGCGTGCCGATGACCCGGCTGCGCGCGCGCATCGCCGAGCGGCTGGTGACGGCGCAGGCCACGCAGGCGCTGCTGACCACCTTCAACGAGGTGGACCTGAAGGCCGTCAACGAGCTGCGCGCCCGCTACAAGGACCGCTTCGAGAAGCAGCACGGCGTCAAGCTCGGCTTCTCCTCGTTCTTCGTGAAGGCCTCGATCGAGGCGCTCAAGCGCTTCCCCATCATCAATGCCGCGGTGGAAGGCAATGACATCGTCTACCGCGAGTACTACGACATCGGCATGGCGGTCTCGACCGACCGCGGCCTGGTGGTGCCGGTGCTGCGCGACGCCGACCAGATGACCTTCGCCCAGGTGGAGAAGGCCGTGGCCGACTTCGCCACGCGCGCCAGGAGCGGTTCGCTGACCATGGAGGAGCTGACCGGCGGTACCTTCAGCATCACCAACGGCGGCGTGTTCGGCTCGCTGATGTCCACGCCCATCGTCAATGCGCCGCAGAGCGCCATCCTGGGCATGCACAAGATCCAGGAGCGACCGGTGGTGGTGGACGGCCAGATCGTCATCCGGCCGATGATGTACCTGGCGCTGACCTACGACCACCGCATCATCGACGGCCGCGAGGCGGTGCAGTTCCTGGTCACCATCAAGGAATGCCTGGAGGATCCGGGCCGCCTGCTGATCGGAGTCTGAGGCGATGTCCGACCGCTTCGACGTGATCGTGATCGGTGGCGGCCCCGGGGGTTACCCGGCCGCCATCCGCGCCGCCCAGAACGGCCTGACCGTGGCCTGCATCGACGGCTGGAAGAACCGCGACGGCTCGCATGCCTTCGGCGGCACCTGCCTGAACGCGGGCTGCATTCCCTCCAAGGCGCTGCTGGAATCCTCCGAGCTGTTCCACCGCGCCCGCCACGAGTTCAAGGCCCATGGCATCGGCGTGGGCGAGCCCGCCATCGACGTGGCCGCCATGCAGAAGCGCAAGGCCGGCATCGTCAAGGGCATGACCGGCGGCATCGCCGCGCTGTTCAAGTCCAATGGCGTGACCGCGCTGCCGGGTCGCGGCCGGCTGCTGCCGGGCAACGAGGTCGAGTACACCGCGCTCGACGGCAGCACGCGCCGGCTGGCCGCCGGGCACGTGATCCTGGCCAGCGGCTCGGTGCCGGTGGAGCTCAAGAGCGTGCCGCAGGACGGCAAGTACATCGTCGACTCCTGGGGTGCGCTGGAGTTCGATGCCGTGCCGGCGCGGCTGGGCGTGATCGGCGCCGGCGTGATCGGCCTGGAGCTGGGTTCGGTGTGGGCGCGCCTGGGGGCCGAGGTCACCATCCTCGAGGCCGCCGATGAATTCCTCGCCGCGGCCGATCGTGTGCTGGCCGCCGAGGCGCTCAAGCAGCTGCGCAAGCAGGGCCTGGACATCCGCCTCGGCGCGCGCGTCAGCGGCGCCAAGGTGGCTGGTGGCAAGGTCGCCGTCACGTACAGCGATGCCTCCGGCGAGCAGAAGCTGGAGTTCGACCGGCTGGTGGTGGCCGTGGGCCGCCGTCCCTACACCGAGGGCCTGCTGGCCCCGGGCACCGGCGTCGCGATCGACGAGCGCGGCTTCATCGTGGTGGACGAGGAGTGCCGCACCGGCGAGCCCAATGTGTTCGCCGTGGGCGACTGCGTGCGCGGCCCCATGCTGGCCCACAAGGCCAAGGAAGAGGGCGTGATGGCGGCCGACCTGGCCGCGGGCCGCTACGGCCACACCAATTACGAGGTGATCCCGTCGGTGATCTACACCGCGCCGGAGATCGCCTGGGTGGGCAAGTCCGAAGCGCAGGCGAAGGCCGAAGGCACCAACGTGAAGGTGGGCCAGTTCCCCTTCATCGCCAGCGGCCGCGCGCGCGCCATGGAGTCCACCGCCGGCTTCGCGCGCATCGTCGCCGATGCCGACACCGACCAGGTGCTGGGCGTGCACATCATCGGCCCCATGGCCGGCGAGCTGATCGCCGAGGCCTGCCTGGCGCTGGAATACCACGCCAGCTGCGAGGACCTGCAGCGCACCATGCATGCGCACCCGACGCTGTCGGAGGCCGTGCACGAGGCGGCACTGAACGCCGACAAGCGCGCCATCGACACCATCAACCGCTGAAGCGGCAGCCGCGGCGCCCCTCAGGCGCCGCGGCGGACCTTGAACACGTTCGGGATGCGCGCCAGCCGCCGCTGCAGGCGCGCCAGTTCACTGGCATCGCGCACCGTGAGGCGCACTTCGAAGCGGGCGATGCGGTCGCGCGGATCGGTGTCGCTGGTGACGCCCTCGATGGACAGCCTTTCCTCGGCGATCAGGTCCGAGATGTCGCGCAGCAGGCCGCGCCGGTCGAAGGCCTCGATCAGCACCCGGGCCGGGATGCGGGCGCTGTCGGCTGATTCGGACCACTCCACCTGCAGCAGCCGCTGCGGCTTGTTCTTCACCATGCGCGCGAGGCCCTGGCAGTCGGCGCGGTGGATGGTCACGCCGCGCCCCAGCGTGAGGTAGCCGCGGATGGGCTGCGGCCGCACCGGCGCGCAGCAGCGCGCCAGCGTGATCGGCAGGTCGCCCACGCCCTCGATCTCCACCGGCGAGCGCTTGCCGCCGATGGCCTTGCGCGGTCGCGCGCTGGGCGGCGGTGGCGGGGGTTCAGCCGCAGGGGCGGATGCCGGGCGGGCGGCGGCCTTCGCCGGGGCCGCCTTGCCCGCCGCCTCGCGGGCGGCGCCGGCGGCCTCGTCCTGGCGCCGGAACCAGGCGCGCAGCTTGGCGCGGGCGCGCGCCGAAACCAGGTAGCCCTCGCGTTCGGACAGCCAGTCGCGGCTGGGGGCCGGCTCCTTGCCGGTGATGATCTCCACCACGTCGCCGGTCACCAGCGGCTGGGTCAGCGGGGTGATGCGGCCGTTCACCTTGGCGCCGCGGCAGCGCACGCCGATGTCGCTGTGCAGGTGGAAGGCGAAGTCCAGCGGCGTGCCGCCGCCGGGCAGGTCGATCACCTCGCCCTTGGGCGTGAGCGCGTACACGCGATCGGCGAACACGCGCGACGCGAGGCGGTCGATCTCGTCGCCGCCGGCGCTGCCGGCGTGCAGCAGCTCGCGCACCTGGCGGATCTTCTGGTCGTAGTGCCGGTCGGCGCCGCCTTCCTTGTAGCGCCAGTGCGCGGCCACGCCCAGCTCGGCCTGCTCGTGCATCTGGCGGGTGCGGATCTGCACCTCCAGCGGCAGGCCGCCGGGACCCTGCACCGCGGTGTGGATGGACTGGTAGTTGTTGTCCTTGGGCGTGGCGATGTAGTCGTCGAACTCGCCGGGCAGGAAGGGCCACAGCTCGTGCACCACGCCGAGGGCCGCATAGCATTCCGGCACGGTGTCGCAGATCACCCGCAGCGCCCGGAGGTCGAGGATCTGGTCGAAGGCCAGGTGCTTGCGCTGCATCTTGCGCCAGATGCTGTAGAGGTGCTTGGGCCGGCCGACCACCTCGGCCTGGATGCCGGCATCGCGCAGCGCCGCCTCGAGGGTGCGGATGGCCTCCTGGATCCAGGCTTCGCGGTCGCGGCGCTTCTCGTTCAGCGCGCGCTTCAACTTCTGGTATTCCTGCGGGTGCGACTCGCGGAAGGCGAGGTCCTCGAGCTCCCACTTCAGTGCCCAGATGCCGAGGCGGTTGGCCAGCGGCGCGTACAGCTGCTGGATCTCCAGCGCGATCTGCCGGCGCCGCTCCGGCGTCTCGTCCTCGCGCGCGTGGCGCGCGCGCACCAGCTGCACGGCCAGGCGCGCCACCACCAGCCGCGGGTCGCCCACCACCGCCAGCAGCATCTTGCGCAGCGCCTCGGCCTGCGCGGCCGCCAGCGCCTGGCCGTCGGACCAGTGCGCGTCGAGCCTGAATTCGCCGAGCCGGTCGAGTTGCGCAGCCAGCCGCGTGGCCGGCGTGCCGACGCGGGCCGCCTGCGCGGGCGTGGGCTCGGCCATGCCGGAGTCATACTGCCGGGCGGCATGCAGCATGGTCGCCGCGGCCAGCGGCGCGTCGCGCGTCAGCTCGAGCACGATTTCGCCGGCCTCGCGCGCGCGTTCGCACACCACCGGCCGGATACCGGTTTCGGCAAGCACGCTGCCGGCTGTGGCCAGCGCGTCGGTGGACCTTGCGGCCGGCTGGGACGATGTGGGGATCACTGCGTCACGCTATCATATCCGGATGCCGCGCTACGCAAGCCGCTCCTGGCGCAAGTTCGATCCCGCCGCGCTGGCGGAACGCAGTGGCGTCGCCGCGGCGGCAGCCTTCACCGGTACCCGCCGCGTGCTGGGACTGGATCCTGGATCACTGCGCACCGGCTACGGCATCGTCGACTGCGACGGGCGCGGCGACGTGCACGTGGCCAGCGGCTGCGTGCAGGTGCGCGGCGCGAGCCTGGCCATGCGGCTGCACCAGATCCACCGCCGCCTGCTTGAACTGGTGGAGGAATACCGGCCTGACGAGGTGGCCGTGGAGCGGGTGTTCATGCACCGTAACGCCGACAGCGCGCTGAAGCTCGGACAGGCGCGTGGCGCCGCGCTGACCGCGGTGGTCGCGCATGGCGCCACCGTGTACGAATACGCGCCGCGCGCGGTGAAGCTGGCGCTGGTGGGCAATGGCGGCGCGGACAAGGCGCAGGTGGCGCACATGGTGCGCGTGCTGCTGTCCATCGACGAACCGGCCACCACCGACGTCTCGGATGCGCTGGCCATTGCGCTGTGCCACGCGCATGCGCGACGCAGCGCGGCGCGCCTTGCCGCCATGGGAAGTCCCGGGTGATCGGTTCGCTGCGCGGCGTGCTGGCCGGGAAGGAACCCCCGCGCCTGCTGGTGGAAGTGCAGGGCGTGGGCTACGAGGTGGAGGTGCCCATGTCCACCTACCTCACGCTGCCGCCGGCCGGCAGCACGGTGCACCTGCTCATCCACCAGGTGCCGCGCGGGGAAGCCGCCGGCGGGTCGGCTTTGTCACCCTGGAGGAACGGGAACGG
>QGUX01000303.1 GCA_003242275.1 Pseudomonadota bacterium
CCCAGCGCCAGGCGGCGCGCAGCCGTCGCTCGGGCCCCTCCCGCCCGGCGCCCCCCCCGCGCAGCCACTCGCGCTGCGCGGCCCGCGGCCCCGGGATGGGCGGGTCGTCCGGCGGCTGGCGCAGCGTCACGCGCGTGTCCTGCTCGCGCGAGCGCTGGAAGGGGATGGTCTGGTCGGGCACGGGCGCAAAGCGCGGCGGTTCGCCATGCGCGGCGAGCAGCTCATTGAGCGTCTGGAAGGCGGGATTCAGCAGTGTGCCGACCGGGATGTCGAACTCGCGGCCGCCGTCGGCGCGCGTGTAGCGCGCCTGCAGGGAAAGTTCGGGAAAGAAGCGCGCGCGGGCCGCATCCAGGGCCGCCTCGGCACGCTCGACCTCGAGCTGCTGCCCCTGCAGTGCGAGGTTGCCCTCGAGCGCGATGGCGACGTATTCCCCGGCCACGGTGGCCACGTCGCGCGCGGGTCCGGCGGCGTGGCAGGGCGACAGGACGAGCCCGAGCGCTGCCAGCATCCATGCCGGACGCAGGACGTTCACGGCAAGGTGCTCAGCCCGCGGCGCATCAGCGCCAGCGCGTGGTCGTAGAGCTGCAGCTTGTCCGTGTTGCGGCGGACGAGCAGCCCACCCTTGGTGTTGGCGATCTGGATCACGCCGTGCATGAAGCCCCACAGCGCGATGGCCACGGCGTCGGGCGAACCCACGTCGGGACGGATCGACCCGTCGGCGATGCCGTCGCGGATCGCGCGCGTCATGCCTTCATGGCAGAGGTCGCCCAGTGCGTGGCAGTGGGAATGCGCCTCCACATCCTCGGGAGCGCGCGCCTCCAGGTGCGCCAGCGCCTGGAAGTACACCGGCAGTTCGCGCGCATAGCGCACGTAGGCGCGGCCCATGGCCTCCAGGCGGGCCAGGCCGTTGGGGGCCCCGGCCGTGGCCGCCTGGAAGCGTTCCAGCAGCAGTTCCATGGCCCTCTCGCACAGGGCGAGGTGCAGAGCCTGCTTGTCTTCGAAGTAGACGTAAAGGAGGGCACGGGAAATCCGCGCGCGGCGGGCGACCTGATCCATGGTGATGGCATCGAAGCCACTCTCCGCGGCGGATTCCGCCGCCGCATCGAGGATCTCGTTGCGGCGGCGGTCCCGTTCTTCCTTGCGGCGTGCTGTCAGCTCCGTCACGGTCGTGACGATACGTCAATAATTGACGGAGTGTCAAAGATTGGACGCGTGTCTAATCCAATCGGAACAATCCTACGGATCAAGGCTGCCATTGTGTCACTGTATGCGCCAATCCGGCCTTGATGGCCTCTTCGGCCGAGGGGCCGGGCTTGCCCGGGCCCGCCGCCGTGCCAATGCACACGAAGCCGATCAGGTGGTCGGCCGGCCCGAAGCCCAGCTCCTCCTTGAAGGCCGCGTCGAACACCCCGGGGCCGGAGAACAGGTACGCCGCATAGCCCAGCGCGTGCGCGGCGTTGAGCACCAGCTGGGTGGCACCGGCGGCGGCGAAGGCCTGCTCGATGGCCGGCACCTTGTGCGCGGTGTCGATCTTGGCGCCGGCCACGATCAGCAGCGGCGCGCGTGCCGTCAGGCGGTATTTCTCGCGGTTGACCTCGTAGCGGGAGGGATCGCCGCTGACACGCGTGGCCGCCGCGGCCAGCCGGTCGAAGAACACCTCGTAGTGCTCCGGCCGCACCACCTGGAAGCGCCACGGGCGCAGCCGGCCATGGTCCGAGGCACGCTGCGCAGCGCCCAGGATCTGCTCGAGCTCGGCATCGCTGGGGGCGGGCGGCTTCATGAAGGCGCCGGCCAGCGAGGTGCGAGTCAGCAGGGATTCGATCGGGGAGACGGTGGTCGCGTTCATCGGTGGATGCTCTGGGCCAGCGGGCCGGGACAGGGAAGATGGGTCTGGCATTCTATCGGACAGGCCCGGCCGCGCCGTTCAGGGAGAATCGGACTCGGGTGACCGGTTACCCGACGCGGCGGAACTGGAAGCCCTGCACCACAAGGCGCACGGGGAGTGCTGCATCGCCAACCCGGTGAAGGCCCAGGTGGTGGTGGAGCCTGCCGCCGGCTGACTTCAGTCGTCGCGGAAGTTCTGGAACTGCAGCGGCACGCCCAGTCCGGCCTTGCGCAGGATCGCGATGGCCGCCTGCAGGTCGTCGCGCTTCTTGCCGGTGACGCGGACCTTGTCGCCCTGCACCTGCGCCTGCACCTTCAGGCCCGACTCCTTGACCAGCTTCACGATCTCGCGGCCGTTGTCCTTGTCGATGCCGTGCTTGAGCACCACGGTCTGGCGGGTGCCGCCCTGGTTGCGGTCGATGTCCTTCACGTCCATGCACGAGAGGTCGATGCCGCGCCTGGAAAGCCTCAGGCGCAGGATGTCGAGCATCTGCTTCAACTGGAAGTCCGCCTGCGCCTTCATCGTGATGGTGAAGGTGCCGATGTCGAGCTCGTAGCGCGCGCCGGTGCCGCGGAAATCGAACCGCTGGTCCAGTTCGCGGTTGGCCTGGTCGACCGCGTTGGTGACTTCGTGCTTGTCGAGTTCGGAGACGGTGTCGAACGAGGGCATCTTCAGAAAGCCTCCACGGGAAAACCGTCGGCGCCGCGGCGCCACGGGGTCCACAGCAGCTGCACGCGGCCGATGGTGATGTCCGACTTGCGCGGCGCCAGCTGCACTTCACGGATGGTGAGCGCGTTTGCATCCAGCGACGCGGACTGGGCGGCAATCGCGGCCTCCAGCTCCTGCGACAGGCCGGCAATGCGCTGGTCGATGCTCTCCACCGATTCCTCCGCGCGCGCCACGTCGGCGGCTTCCTTGCCGATGCGCGTGGCCGAACGCGCCGCCGAGGTGGCGCGGCCGACATTGGTGGAGGAGAGCACCTTGCGGCCGAGCAGCGCGCCCAGCACCGTGGCGCCCAGAGACAGCGCGGTGTTGAGTTTCTGCTGCGAGGCCTGCTCGCGTTCGCGTTCCACGCGCTGCATGGCCTTCAGGCGCTGGTCCTGCAGCGACTTCAGCTTCGGCGCGTACTTCTGCCGCAGCCTGTCGACCTCGGCATCGCGCTTCTCGCGCGCGGCCAGCTGCAGGCGGGCGCGGAAGTCGCCTTCGCCCTCGCCCGGCCGCGACACCAGTTTCAGCGCGTCGCAGGCGTAAAGGCGCAGGCGGTGGTTCTGGTAGAGATGCTCGGCCAGCGACTTGCCCCAGGCCGCATAGCTGGCGGCGCGCAGGGCGGCGGAGGGCACTTCGGCCCAGGTCGCGCCGGGCGCCGCGGGGGGGCCGGGGGGGGGGGCGGGGGGGGCGCGGGCCCCATCGG
>QGUX01000304.1 GCA_003242275.1 Pseudomonadota bacterium
CCTGGAGATCGACTGGCAGGGGGCCCGGCAGGTCCGCCAGGCCGTGCCCGGCTGCTGCTCCATCTTCATCCTCCCCCCCTCCCTGGAGGCCCTGAAGACCCGCCTGAACGGCCGCGGCACCGACTCCCCCGAGGTCATCGCCCGGCGCCTGGCCGACGCCGTGGCCGACATGTCCCACTGGCGGGAGTTCGACTACGTGGTGGTCAACGACGACTTCGACCGGGCCGTGGACGAGCTGGCCGACATCATCGCCGGGCGCGGCGGGGCGCTCAGGAAGGACCGCCCGGAACTCGCCCCCCTGTTGGCGAATCTGCTAGAATTTCCAACCCCTTAGAGAAAAGACCCTCCAGAGAACATGGCCCGCGTAACCGTCGAAGATTGCTTGCCGAAGGTCGATAACCTGTTCCAGCTCGTGCTGCTGGCCGCCGCCCGTGCGCGCCGCCTCGCCAATGGCGCCGAGCCCACGGTGCCGGTCGACAACGACAAGCCCACCGTGATCGCGCTGCGTGAGATCGCCGAGGGCACCATCACCCCCGAGATGCTGGTGGAGCCCGAGCCGGTGCCCGAGCCGGTGGTGAACGACATCGATGCCCAGCTCGAGAACTTCCGCGCGCCCCAGTTCGGCCTGGTGGGGGAATAAGCCGCCGCGCGTATGGACTATGCGTCGTCGCTGCTCGGCCTGATCCCAGGCACCAGCGCCCGGCGCACTCCCGGCCTCAAGGAGCTGCTCGCCAGGGCCGGGGAATATCTCCCGCAGGAGCAGGTTGACCGCATCCGCGAGGCCGCCGAGTTCGGCGCCGAGGCCCACCAGGGCCAGAAGCGCCTGACCGGCGAGCCCTACATTGCCCATCCGCTGGCCGCCGCGCAGCTGCTGGCGGACCTGCACCTGGACGCCGACACCATCATCGGCGCCATCCTGCACGACGTCATCGAGGACACCCCGGTCGCCAAGGACGAGATCGCGCGCCGCTTCGGCAACGACGTGGCCGAGATCGTCGACGGCGTCACCAAGCTCGACCAGATCAAGTTCAAGAGCCGCGAGGAGGCGCAGGCCGAGTCCTTCCGCAAGATGCTGCTGGCCATGGTGCGCGACCTGCGCGTGATCATGGTCAAGCTGGCCGACCGCACCCACAACATGCGCACCATCGACGCGATGTCGCCGTCGAAGCGGCGGCAGATCGCGCGCGAGACGCTCGAGATCTACGCGCCGGTGGCCGAGCGGCTGGGCCTCTACCGCATCAAGCTGGAGCTGGAGGACCTGGGCTTCCGCGCCCTGTATCCGCAGCGCTACCGCGTGATCGAGCGCGCGCTCAAGCGCGCCCGCGGCAACCAGAAGGAATTCCTGGCCAGGATCGAGAACGTGCTGCGCGAGGCACTCGCGAAGGCCGGCATCGAGGCCAGGGTGGAATCGCGCGAGAAGCACCTGTACAGCATCTACAAGAAGATGCGCAGGAAGCGCTCGATGCTGGCGCAGGTGGTCGACGTCTACGGCCTGCGCATCCTGGTGGACACGCCCGACACCTGCTACCGCACGCTCGGCGTGGTGCATGCCACCTACCGGCCTATGCCCGGCCGC
The DNA here is from genome assembly GCA_003242275.1 of Pseudomonadota bacterium. Next base: position 1,577 of record QGUX01000304.1, read on the forward strand.
TTCAAGGACTACATCGCGATCCCGCGCGTCAACGGCTACCAGTCGCTGCACACCACGCTGTTCGGCCCCAACGGCGTGCCCATCGAGGTGCAGATCCGCACCCACGACATGCACGTGCTGGCCGAGTCCGGCGTGGCCTCGCACTGGCGCTACAAGGCCAATGCCCGTCCCGGCGAGGCCGACACCGCGCAGCAGGAGCGCGCGCGGGCCTGGCTGTCGCACCTGATGGAGATGCAGGCCAGCGGCAACGCCGAGGAGTTCATCGAGAGCGTCAAGGTCGACCTGTTCCCCGACAAGGTGTACGTGTTCACGCCCAAGGGCGCCATCCTGCGCCTGCCGCGCGGCGCCACCGTGGTCGACTTCGCCTATGCCGTGCACACCGACGTGGGCAACCGCTGCGTGGCCGCCAAGGTGGACCGGCGCCTGGCGCCGCTGCGCACCGTGCTGCGCAACGGCCAGACCGTGCAGATCATCACCGCCAAGGGCGCTTCTCCCAACCCGGCGTGGGTGAACTTCGTCGCCACCGCCAAGGCGCGCAGCGCCATCCGCCACTACCTGCGCGCCCTGCAGCGCACCGAGGCCATCGAGCTGGGCGAGCGGCTGCTGAACTCGGCGCTGCAGGAGTTCGAGCTCAGCGTCGAGAAGGTCGATCCGGCGGTGATGGCGCAGGCGCTGCAGGAGTTCAACATCAAGGACAGGGACGAGCTGCTGGCGCAGATCGGCCTGGGCGAGCGCCTGGCGCCGCTGGTGGCGCGCCGCCTGCTGCCCGGCGGACACGACGAGGCCGGCAAGATCACGCCGCTGACCGTGGCCGGCACCGAGGGCCTGCTGGTCACCTATGCGCGCTGCTGCCGGCCGATCCCGGACGATCCCATCATCGCCTTCCTGTCGGCCGGCCGCGGCATCGTCATCCACCGCGAGGCCTGCGGCAACGTCGAGGACTACCACAAGCATCCGGAAAAGTGGCAGCCGGTCACCTGGCAGAAGAACCTCAACCGCTACTTCAGCGCCGAGATCCGCATCGAGGCCGCCAACAGGATCGGCATGCTGGCCAGCATCTCGGCCGCCATCGCCGGCACCGGCACCAACATCGGCCAGGCCTCGGTGGAGCAGCGCGACGGCGACGTGGCGCTGATCAAGCTCGAGGTCGAGGTGAAGGACCGCAAGCATCTGGCCCGCGTGGTGCGTACCATTCGCCAGATGCCGGACGTGATGCGCGTGTCGCGCCACCTGGCATCGCGACGCCACCAGGAAGAATGATGAAGCAGCCCATTTCGACCCCGAACGCTCCCGCCGCCATCGGCACGTATTCCCAGGCCATCCGCTCCGGCAACCTCGTGTGGTGCTCGGGGCAGATCCCGCTCGACCCGGCCACCGGCCAGCTGGTCAGCGGCGACATCGATGCCGAGATCACGCGCGTGTTCGACAACCTCAAGGCCGTGGCCGAGGCCGCCGGCGGCACGCTGGACCACGCCGTGAAGGTCAATGTCTACCTCACCGACCTGGCGCACTTCGCCAGGGTCAACGAGGCCATGACGCGCTACTTCAGCCAGCCGTACCCCGCGCGTGCCGCCGTGCAGGTGGCGGCGCTGCCGCGCGGCGCCCGCGTGGAAGTGGAGTGCGTGCTGGCCCTGTAGCGGACACGGCCGCCGCGCGCGCCGATCCGCTGTTCCTGCTGCCGCACCGCTACGAGGACCGCACGCGGATCACCGCCATCGG
>QGUX01000305.1 GCA_003242275.1 Pseudomonadota bacterium
GATGGCGCGGCTGAATGCGGGCGAGGTGGTGCCGCCGGACCAGTACTACATGCGCGCGCTGGCGCGCTTCGACGCACCGGCTGGTCCCTATGACTGGCTGAACAAGGCCCTGTTCGTGTCCTGGGGAGAGCGGTACGCGGACAAGGTCGTCATCCACTACTACCAGGTGCTGTGAGATGCAGAGCGAAGGAGCCCACATGGAAACCGATCCGCTGCGCCGCGCGTTGCTGCAGGGCGGCCTGGTGGTGGCCGGGGGATTCATCATCGCCGGTGCGCGTGCCGCGGCGCCCGAGGTGCCGTCGCCGCCGTCGTTCAATCCGTCCACGCGCTACGCCTTCACCATCCTCGCCACCATCGCCGACACCATGCCGGTGGGCGACACGGCCACCGGCCAGATCCGTGCCATCCCGATCACCGGCGGCGAGGTCAGGGGCGAGGGCGTGTCCGGGCGGGTCGTGCCGGGCGGAGCCGACTGGCAGCGGACTCGGCCGGACGGCGTCACCGAACTGGAAGCCACCTATGCCATCCAGATGTCGGACGGGACGACGATCAAGGTGGTCAATCGTGGCATCCTCGTTCCGCCGCCGGGCGGCGAGGGCACGCCGTACTTCCGCACCGCCATCGAGTTCACCGCGCCCACGGGCCGGTGGCAGTGGCTGAACGAGTCGCTGTTCCTGTGCACGGCGGGGCTGGCGCAGGACCGCGAGCGCACCGTGCAGATCGACGTGTTCAGGCTGGTGTGACCAACGCGGCCCGCTGTCGCTGACGACGGAACAACAACAAGAAGGGGGAATCGTGGCAAATCCTGTGGACGGCGCGCGCGGTCGCATCGCGCTGATGGTGGCGCATTGCGCCGGCATGGTGGACCTGGTCGCGCTGTCGGTGTGGGTGGGCGCGCTGATCGCGCACTATGGGCTGAATCCCCAGCAGGCCGGCGGCCTGCCGACCCTGTTCCTCGGCGGCGCCGTGCTGGCCAGCGTGTGCATTGCGCCGCGCATCCAGCGCCTGCGCGGCAAGTGGGTAGCGGCCGCGGGCTTCGGCCTCTCGGCGCTGGCGTTCGTGCTGGCCGCGCGCACCACGGCCTATTCACAGCTCGCGCTGCTGCACGGCCTGGCCGGCGTCGCCACCGGCGCGGCGCTCAGCGTCACGCACGGCACCATCGCCCGCAGCGGCAACCCGCACCGCCTGTTCGCGGTGGTGGGCATCGCGCTGGGCGTGTTCGCGGTGGTCTTCCTGGGTGGTGCGCCGCAATTGATCGCCGCGCGCGGCGGCGCCGCGCTGTTCCAGGCGTTCGCCGCCATCATGGCGGTGGCGGCAGTGGTGTCGTTGCTGGCCTTCCCGTCGCTGCCGGCCGCCTCGCCGCAGCGCGCTGCCCCGGCCGCGCCGCTGCCGCGGGTGGTGTGGTTCGGCGTCATCGGCATCTCCTGCATGACGCTGGTGCAGGCCATGAACTTCAGCTTCCTGGAGAGCGCCGGCCTGGCGCGCGGCTTCGAGCGCGGCGCCATCAATGCGGTGCTGGTGGTGCTGGGCATCGTGAACCTGTTCCCGGCCGCGCTGGCGGCGCTGCTGCAGAAGCGCCTGGCCGCGAAGCGGGTACTGCTGGCCGGGCCGGTGGTGCAGTTCGTGATGGCGGCGCTGATCATGCTGTCGCCGGCCTTCGGGCCCTATGCCGTGGGCGGCGCGCTGCTGGCCGCGGTGCTGGTTTTCACCCACACCTTCGCCTTCGGCCTGCTGGCGGCGCTCGATACCAGCGGGCGCACGCTCACCGGCACGCCGGCCATGCTGATGGTGGGATCGGCGGTGGGGCCCTTCGTGGGCGGCACGCTGGTGAACAGCTTCGGCCACCCGTCGCTGGCCATCGCCTCGGCCTGCCTGGCGGCGGTCGCGGTGGCCTGCTTCTCGCGCCTGCCCGCGAAGGAGTGAGGGGGCTTCAGCGCCCCCCGAATCCCATCAGTGCGCCCAGTTCCTGGTTGCCGTGCTCGAGGTAGATCTCGCGCCGCTTGATGCGCCACTGGCCGTCGACCTTCACGTAGCGGTCCACGTAGCGCGAGATGCTGAGGACGGCCGGACCCACATTGCCCTTCTTCACCATGGTGGTGACGTAGCAGGTGCCCTCGGCGGTGCCATCGTCCAGCAGCCTGACCTGCGCGTTGGTGATCAGGTGGCGCATGATCGATCCCGTGCGGCCGCGGGCATCGGTCTCGCTGTAGCGCTCATGGTCGCGCACGGCCTGCGCCATCAGCGCCTCGCGGCCCTTCACCAGCACCGGGCCGCCGCCGGTGGCGATCTCGCCGTCCTCGGTGAACAGGTCGGCGTACTGCTCGGGCGTGCCCATGTCGTGCACGGTGCCGTACAGGTCCATCAGCTCGCGGATGGCCAGCCGGTCGGCGGCCTGCTGCAGCGCCGGGTCGGGCGGCGGCGGGCTGTCGGCGCAGGCGGCCAGGAGGCCGAGAGCCAGGGGCGCAATCAAGCCGGACAGTCGACGATACGTCATAATTCCTCCTGATGCCCGACCATTTGTCCTGCTGATGTTCATCGGGCAGACGCGTGACGTGACGGAGTGCGGGGCATTATAGTCGCGAGGGGAAGCGCGATTGTAAGCAGTCCATACAAATCACGCGCACAGGAAATTAGGGGGATTGCCATGAGACTGGTCCATCGGGGCGCGTTCGCCGTCTTCACGCTCTGCTCGCTGCTGGCCACGGGCGCCGCGGCGCATCACTCCACCGCCGAGTTCGACTACTCGAAGCAGGTCACCATCAAGGGCAAGGTGAAGGAGGTGCAGTGGACCAATCCCCACTCGTACATCCAGCTGCTCGTGGATGGCGAGGACGGCAAGCAGGTGCAGTGGTCGGTGGAGATCGGCTCGCCGTCGATCAACATCAACATGGGCTGGAAGAAGAACAGCGTGAAGCCGGGCGACGAGGTCACGATGCTGCTGTCGCCGGCGCGCAGCGGCAAGCCCTATGGCACGTTGCGCGTGCTGACCTTCCCGGACGGGCGTGAACTCAAGGGCGTGGCGGCGCAGGTCGGGGCGCGGCCTGCGCCGGGCCGCTGAGGAACGACATTCATGAAGACCATGCACCTGGGAAGGGGCTGCCGCGTCGCGGCCCTCGGGATCGTGCTCGGCGCGCTGGCTGCCGCGGGTTGTGCCAACCGGGAGGCGCTCACGGGGCCCGATGCCCTGATGGGCGTGTGGATGCCCGACGCGGCCCCCGCGCAGCTGCTGACCGTCGACGGCAAGGCGCCGCCGCTGCGGGGGGAGGGGGCGGAGGCCCCGCGGG
>QGUX01000306.1 GCA_003242275.1 Pseudomonadota bacterium
GAGGAACGCCCGCGCAGCGGGCGGGAGAAGACGCTGGAACTGGAGCGGCGGGCCACGCAGGACACCCTCCCCGGCCTGTGAAACCGCCGCTACGCCGACGACTGGCTCAGCCGGCAGATCGCCGTGCACGCGCGCCACCCGCAGCCCTTCACCGTGGCGCTGGCCGACATCGACTACTTCAAGCAGATCAACGACCACCACTCGCACGCCACCGGCGACGAGGTGCTCCGGCGGGTGGCCACCATCCTGCAGGCGCGCTGCCGCAGCGCCGACCTGGTGGCGCGCTACGGCGGCGAGGAATTCCTGTTCTGCTTTCCCGGCACCTCGCTGCCGGAGGCAATGGCGCTGTGTGAAACACTGCGCGCGGCAGTGGCTGCAGCCGACTGGTCGGGACTGGGCCTGGCCCACGGGGTGACCATCAGCTTCGGGCTGGCGTCGATCCGCGGGGAGTCCACCCTGGAGAGCCTGCTTCGCGAAGCGGACGAGCGACTGTATGCCGCCAAGAACACCGGCAGGAATCGTGTGGTCGCGTAGGAATCCGCGCCGCGCCTGCCACAGCGCAAGTTCACGTTAACGAAGACTTAACCCAGCGCGGATGGCCGGCATGGGAACTTCCCCCGTGCGCGAACCTCAAACCCACTGAGCGTCCCAAGCGCTCCCCGCTTCCCTCCCTGAGCGGGTTTGCCGTCCGGCACCGAGACCTGCCCGACGGCCTTTCGCCCCGGCGGGTCTATTCCGCCGGGGTTATTTCTTTTCCGCTTCCCGAATTCATCCAGCCCCGCAGGATGTTCCGCGCCTCGTCGAGGCCGATGCCCCTGTGGGCGGAGAAAAGCTGCACGCCGGCCCGGCCGGCCAGCGCCTTCTCCGCCGCCCGCAGCGCCAGAAGCTGCTGGCTGCGCGAGAGCTTGTCGGCCTTGGTCAGCAGCACGTGCGTGCCCTGCGGCGGGCGGGCGGCCCAGTCCAGCATGGCGAGGTCCAGCTCGCCCACGCCGCGGCGGATGTCCACCACCAGCAGCAGCGCGGCGAAGCTTGCCCGCTGCTTCAGTGCCTCGCCCAGCGGGCCCCAGCGTGCCCGCGTGGCCGCGTCCACCTGCGCGTGGCCGTAGCCCGGCAGGTCCACCATGCGCCGCTCCGGCGCGATCAGGAAGTAGTTGTAGAGCTGGGTGCGACCCGGGGTGCGGCTGGTCCGGGCCAGCCCGCGATGGCCCAGGATGGCGTTGATGGCGCTGGACTTGCCGGCATTGGACCGGCCGGCCACCGCCACCTCCCAGCCCCGGTCGGGCGGGAACTGGCCGGGCGCGGCCACGCTTTTCAGGAACTGGACTTCGGGAAACTGGCTCACGGCGCGGAGGGCTGCAATGCGGAGGCGCAGTGTACAATTGACCGGTTATCCAGCCCGTCTTTCTTGGGAGTCTTACGGACCAATGAGGATTGCCGCCACCGCCCTTCTGACCCTGGGCCTGATCGCAGGAGCCGCCCGGGCCGCCGAAACTCCGGCCATCGCCGGGGACCCCGCCGCCGGTGCCGCCAAGGCAGCCACCTGCACGGCCTGCCACGGCGTGAACGGCAACAGCGTCACGCCCGAGTGGCCCGTCATCGCCGGCCAGGGCGCGGCCTACGTGCGCGACCAGGTCCGTCGCATCCGCGACGGCCAGCGTCCCTCGCCGCTGATGCAGCCCATGGTCAAGGACCTGACCGACCAGGACATCGCCGACCTGGCCGCCCACTTCTCCGTGCAGACGCCCAACGGCCAGGAAGCCGATCCCTCGTACTGGGCCGAGGGCCAGAAGCTGTACCGCTTCGGCGATGCCGCGCGCGGCATCCCCGCCTGCGCCGCCTGCCACGGCCCCAACGGCCGCGGCATCCCGGCGGCCGGCTATCCGGCGCTGCAGGCGCAGCATTCGGTCTACACCATGAAGCAGCTCGATGACTATGCTGCCGGCGTCCGCTACAACAAGGACGCGCAGGGCCGGTCGATGGGCAGCCCGAACGCCGAGATCATGGCCACCATCGCCCAGCGCCTGACGGCCGAGGACCGTCGCAATCTGGCTTCCTACATCCAGGGGATGCGTTGAGATGAAGAGACTGCTGCTCGCCTTCGCCGCGGTCGCCACCCTTGCCGGTTGCGGCCAGAAGTCCACGCCCGTCGAAAGCGAGCCGGCAGCCCCTCCCTCGCCTCCGGTCGCCGACGCCGGCGCCCCGCAGGCCGCGGCGCCCACCGAGGCCGAGCTCGACCAGAAGGCCACGGCCGCACAGGAATCCACCGACACGTCGGCCGCGGCCACCACGCCGGCGGACACCTCGCTGGAGCGCATGGTGTCCATGCCCGAGAGCGCGCAGCTTCCCGGCGGCCGCTGGAAGGCCGGCACCCACTACCGGCCCATCGTGCCGGCGCAGCCCACCAACGCCGGCCCGGGCGAGGTCGAGATCATCGAGTTCATCTGGCTGCATTGCGGTGGCTGCTATGCGCTGAACCGGCACGTCGAGGCGTGGAAGGGCCGCCTGCCCGCATGGGTGAAGTTCCGCCAGGAACACGTGATGTGGGGTCCCGCCCACCGCTCGCTCGGCCGCCTGCTCTACACGCTGGACGCGCTCAAGCGCGATGACCTGATCGCCGTCGCCTTCGACGAGATCCATCGCCGCAACAATCCGCTGGTGGCCAACAACGACGAGAAGACGCTGGAGATGCAGCTCGCCTTCGCCCGGGCCAACGGCATCGCCGAGGCCGACTTCCGCCGCGAGTACAACGGCTTCGCGGTCGCCACCCGCCTGCGCGCCGCGGAGGAGCTGACCCGCCGCTACCGCATCGAGTCCACGCCGACGTTCATCGTGAACGGCAAGTACGTGGCCGACGGCACCATGGCCGGCGGCACGACCCAGCTGTTCGAGCTGCTGAACGACCTCGCGGCGTTCGAGAAGCGCTAGCCGGAAGAAAGAAAGGGACCCGCGGCGCCGCAGGCATCGGCGGCGCCCCCGTGTAACGGAGGCCGCTGATGCTCACCGTCTACTGCCTGGTGCCGGCCGGCCTCAAGCGCATCGAACGCGATCCCGGCGCCCCGCTGCCCGAGGACGCCGTCTGGCTCGACCTGTTCGAGCCCACCCCCGAGGAGGAACGCCTCGTCGAGCAGCGGCTCGGCCTCGACATTCCCACCCGCGAGGAGATGCGCGAGATCGAGTCCTCCTCGCGGCTGTACGAGGAAGCCGGCGCGCTGTACCTGACGGCCACCGTGGTCACGAGGCTGGAGACCCAGACGCCGGAAAACGGGCAGATCACGTTCATATTG